>PWHM01000019.1 GCA_003554915.1 Candidatus Nealsoniibacteriota bacterium | reverse complement strand
TCATAAACACACCTCCGTCATTCCCGGCTTGACCGGGAATCTCATAGAAGTTGGCAATACAAAGAGATTCCCGCTTTCGCGGGAATGACGAGGCAAGTGTTATGGGAATGACGATGTGAAGTATTGCGGGAATGACGAGCACTCCCTCCGTCATTCCCGGCTTGACCGGGAATCTCATAAACACACCTCTGTCATTCCCGGCTTGACCGGGAATCTCATAGAAGTTGGCAATACATAGAAGTTGGCAATACAAAGAGATTCCCGCTTTCGCGGGAATGACGATGTGAAGTATTACGGGAATGACGAGGTAGAGTGATTAATAAAACTTGTTTTTTAAGGGTTTTTTATTTATAATTCTATAAAAAGAAACATTCAGATATATGGATAAACACATAAAAGCCGCCGAAGGAATCGGAGAAAACGGAGAGTTCCCTTCCGAGCTCAGATACGACATAGCTTCAAAAAGCTGGGTGGTAATCGCCTCCGGAAGGTCCCAAAGACCGGAAACCTTCAAGGAAAAAAAGAGAAAGATCAACAATTCGGATAAAGAGAATTGTCCTTTTTGTAAAAAAGATACTTATCAGTACACCACGGAAGTGATGGCCGAAGGTAAAATTCATGATCCGGAAGAAGATTTGCCGGAAAACTGGACGGTCGCCTCGATTCCCAACAAGTTTCCCGCTTTCATACCCGGTGATGAGCTGGACGAAAAAAAAGAGAACAGTCTTTACAAAAGAATGAACGCCGTCGGCTATCACGAAGTGATAATAACCAGAGATCACGAAAAATCCTTGGGCCAAATGTCCAAATCGGAAGTGAGAGAAGTTTTGGAAATTTATAAAAAAAGATATTTGGATCTGATGGAGAGACGTCACGTAAACCATATTTCGATTTTTCACAATCACGGAAAAGAAGCCGGAGCGTCGATAGCTCATCCCCATTCCCAATTGGCCACCACTCCTTTGGTGGATGTCGACGTTAATTCGGCTTTGAATACGGCCAACAATTATGTGGCTGAAGAAAATTCCTGTCTTTATTGCGATATGCAGAAGTGGGAAATGAAAAAAGGCGACCGGATAGTTTATGAAAACGAGGAATTTCTGGTGCTTTGTCCTTTCGCTTCCCGGGTTGCCTTCCAAACCATAATTTCCCCGAAGAAGCACCTTTCCTATTTTGAAGAAATCGATGACGACGTTTTAACCCATTTAGCCGACGCTTTTCAAAAAGCACTGGGTAAAATTTATGAAGGAGTGGGTAATCCACCCTATAATTTCTATATGCATACCGGTCCCTGTGACGGCCAACCCCACGATTATTATCATTGGCACTGGACCATTTTACCCAAAACTTCGGTTTTTGCCGGATTCGAGCTGGGGGCCGGCATGGAGATATCGACGATTAAACCGGAGGTCGCCGCTAAGCATTTGAAAAATACATGAAAAAATTACTTATCGGTAATTGGAAAATGAACCCTGACTCTCCCGAAGAGGCGGAGAAGATTTTTTCCACGGTTAAAAAATCTCCCGGGTCTTCGGAAGTTGAAGTGGTTATTATGCCTCCTGCGATTTACATTCCTCTTTTCAAGGACAGGGGAATAAGCTTGGGTATTCAAAACATTTATTATAAAAAGAAGGGAGCTTTTACCGGTGAGATATCGGCCGAAATGGCCGAAAAGAGCGGCTGCCGATACGCTTTGGTGGGCCATTCGGAAAGGAGAAAGATTTTCAACGAAACCGATGAAGAGATAAATAAAAAAACCAAGAAGATTTTCGAGTCGGGACTTACCCCCGTTTTATGTGTCGGTGAAACGAAAGAAGAAAAAAACAAGGAAATGACGACGAAAATCATAAAAAAACAGCTCGAAAACGCATTAATGAATATTGACTTGAAGGAGGATTTGGTGATAGGATATGAACCCGTCTGGGCTATAGGTTCGGGCAAGCCGTGCAAACCGGAAACGGCTTTCAGAATGCGCCTTTTAATTAAGAAGACCATAAGTCAGCTCTTTTCTCGGGAAGTGGCTGACAAAACGAAAGTAGTTTACGGGGGAAGCGTTAATCTGGGAAATTGTAATAAATATATCGAAGAGGCAAAATTCAACGGCTTGTTGGTCGGAGGGGCCTCCTTAAAGCCGAATGAATTTTCAAAAATGACAAGAGAAATTTAAACATATGAACGGTATAAAAAAAGGAAAATTTTTCAACCCGACGAAAGGATCGATAAAATTCGATCAGGTTTTGGATGAGATTATCGGGTATATGTCCGAGCGGCCGGATGAGTTTTACGATATAGTCGTAGGGTGCGATTCTTCTTCTCGGGAAACCCCCCATTTCCCGGTGGCGATAGTGGTTTTAAGGAAAGGTAAAGGCGGTCGGTTTTTCTTGAAAAAGACCGATTACTCGATACTCTCCAAAGAGAAATTCGGTAGCTGGAAAGAAAGGGTTCTGGAAGAGGTTTTTCTCTCTTGCCAGTTGGCGATTACCCTCAAAGAAGCTCTCAAAGAAGCTCTTGAGGACGGCTTTCGTCCCGACTATCAATTTGAATACATCCACGCCGATATAGGGAAAAACGGCATTACAAAAGACATGATCAAGGAGGTTACCGCCCTGATCAGGGGGAACGGTTTCGAGCCGAAGGTTAAACCCGAAGCTTTCGCCGCCTCGATAGTTGCCGACAGATACACTTAAAAATTATGCATTCGGATAAAATAAGAAAAAAGTTCCTTTCTTTTTTTAAGGAAAGAGACCATAAAATAGTCGAGTCGAGCTCACTCATTCCCGAAGACGGATCGGTTCTCTTTACCACCGCCGGGATGCAGCAATTCAAACCCTTTTACGTTAAAGGTGATTCTCCTTACGGTAAAAGAGCCTGCTCTTCCCAAAAATCTTTCCGCACTTCGGATATAGAGGAAGTCGGCGACCAGGACCACCTTACTTTTTTTGAGATGCTGGGCAATTTCAGCTTCGGAGATTATTTTAAAAAGGAATCAATAAAATGGGCTCGGGAATTTCTGATTGATGAACTGAATTTCGACGAAGAAAAGCTCGTCTACACTTATTTTGAAGGAAATGACGAAATTCCCGAAGATGAAACGGCTAAAAATATATTGCTCGATTCCGGCATTAAAGAAGACAGAATTTATTCGCTGGGAAGAGATGAAAATTTTTGGGGGCCGACGGGAACGGAAGGACCCTGCGGTCCGACAGTTGAAATTCATTACGTTTTGAAAGAGGAAGGGTGTGGCCCCGGGTGTGATCCCAGCTGTGATTGTGATAAGTTCATTGAAATTTGGAATCTGGTATTCAATCAGTTTTATATGGATAGCTCCGGTAATTTGGAACCTTTAAAGCATCAAGGGATAGACACCGGAATGGGGCTGGAGAGGTTGGCCATGATAGTTCAAAAGAAGCCGCATGTATTCGAGACCGATCTTTTCGTTCCCCTTAAAGAAAAAATAAACGAATTGATTGAAGGTGAGGCAAGTCAAAGATCGAAGCGGATAATAGCCGATCACGTGAAGGGGTCCGTATTTTTAATTTCCGAAGGGGTTCGTCCGTCGAACACCGACAGGGGGTATATTTTGAGACGGCTCCTCAGAAGAGCCATGAGACACAGCAAGCTTTTGGAGTTACCCGGAAACTCTCTTGAAAAAATAGCCGAGGAAGTTTTTAATATTTACGACGGAATTTATTTGAAAAAAGATGACCGCCCTCAAGTTTTTTCCGTTATTAAAGAAGAAAGAGGTAAGTTCGAAAAAGCTCTCGACAAGGGGCTGAAGGAATTCGAAAAAATGGTAGAGGAAAACTTTTTAGACGGTAAAAAGGCTTTCCATCTCTACAGCACCTATGGATTCCCCTTGGAGATGATTAAGGAGTTATGCGAGGAAAGAGACATCGAGTTTACCGAAGAAGGGTTCGAAAAGGCCAAAAAAGAGCACAAAGAAGCCTCCCGGAAGGGAGTCGAAGAGAAATTCGGAGGATTAAGCGAGGATCCGGAAAATGAGGAACTGAAACTTCACACCGCCACCCACCTCCTTCACGAGAGTCTTCGGAAAGTGTTAGGCAGTCACGTAAAGCAAGAAGGGTCGGATATAAACCCCGAGAGACTCAGATTCGATTTCTCTCACCCAAAACCGATGACCGAGGAGGAAATTAGAAAGGTAGAAGAATTAGTTAATGAGAAAATAGAAGAAAATTTGGAGAAAAAGGTAGAGGAGATGCCTTACGACGAGGCGATAGAAAAAGGTGCTTTGACCTTTTTTGAAAAGAAAAAATATCCGGATCCGGTAAAGGTATACAGTTTCCTTAACTCGGAGGGAAATCCTTTTTCAAAGGAGCTATGCGGTGGGCCGCATGTTGAAAACACCGGTCACCTGGGTCGATTCGAAATAAAAAAAGAAAAATCGTCGAGCAAAGGAGTAAGAAGAATTAAAGCGGTTTTAAAATAAGCCTTTAAAAGCATGGGAAAAAAAATTTACGACATAAAACCTCCGGAGAAAAAACAGACTAAAAAAGAGAGAAAGAAAAAAGAGAGAAAGAAGAGAGGGAAAGGGTTTTTTATCGGGGTCTTTATCACCCTACTTGTTATTTTCGGAGTAATTTACTTTTTTAGCTTTCGAGCGGAAATAAGAATTTGGCCTCATACCGAGGGAGTCGAGCTGGAAAGAAGTCGGGCGGTCAGCATTGAAGCCGAATCGGTAAACGACGACGAGCTGCCCGGAACCATATTCGAAACCGACTTTTTGGAAGAGTACCGAACCTTTCAGGCAACGGGATTCGAAGACGAGGAAACTCACGCTCGAGGAACTTTGATCATCGAAAACAGACAATGGGACCAAAATCAGCCTTTGGTCGAAAATACCCGATTTGAAAGCGAAGACGGTGAAATTTTCAGAGCTACCGACGGAGTATTGGTTCCGGCCAGAAGCCATCAGACCGGAAGCGTAACACCCGGAACGGTGGAAGTCGAAGTCGTGGCCGACAGTCCCGGTCCCGATTACAATATCGAACCGACTGAATTTAGGCTTCCCGGCCTTCAGGGAGCTCCTTCTTATCAAAACGTTACCGCTTACTCGGAAGATGCGATGACCGGCGGAGCCAGAGGAGAGCGGACCGTCGTCTCCGAAGAAGATGTTGAAAACGCCAGGGAGGCGATAACAAGCTCTTTACTTGCCGAAGGGGAAGAAATACTTGCGCGAAAAGAGGAGGAGGGCTTTCTTTTTGACGATGAGAACCAATTCAATTATCAGATAGAAGAGGAAGAGATGAGTCACAGAGCGGGAGAAGCCACTGAAGAGTTCGACTTCAAAATGAGGGCTCGAATAGAGGCCATCACCCTTTCCGGAGAGGTTTTTGAAGATTATTTGATTGATGAAATTTTGGAGTCGGTACAAGAGTCGTCGGAAAACAATATGAAAGGCGAAAAAAGAGTTTACGAGAAAAGCTTGAGCTACAATTATGTCTTTGAAAATATCGACTGGGAGCGGGGAACGGGAGACATGGAAATCGAGCTCGCCGGTGAAGTATATAGCGAAATTAATCGATCGAGACTGATCGAAAGGGCAAGAGGATCCTCGAGAAACGAACTGGAGGCTTTTCTGGAAAGACAAGACTTTATTCGCCAGGCGAATGTTATGCTTAGACCCTTCGGGTGGACCAACATTCCCGATGACTCGGGAAGAATTAATATATTCCTTGAGTTTTAGGTCTTGATTAAATCTAAATTTCCTTTATAATATTGACTACATGAGTTGACAAAAATCAAGCTTTTTGTTACTCTTTTAGATTGTAATGGGTTCAGAAAAAAAAGAAAAAATAAAAGGAACGGTTCTGGAAGCCTTACCTAACGCCCACTTCAAAGTGGAGCTTGAAGACGGTAGGGAAGTAAACGCTCACCTGGCGGGGAAGATGAGAATTCACAGGATAAAGGTTCTTCCCGGAGACAAGGTGACCGTTGAGATGAGTTCCTACGACCAAGACAAAGGTAGAATAATTTATAGAGAATCATGAAAGTACGATCTTCAGTAAAAAAGATGTGTAAAGACTGCAAAACCGTTAGAAGAAACGGCAAGGTTTATATTCTCTGTAAAAACAAAAAGCACAAGCAAAGACAAAGGTAATTTATAATTTTAAATTTAATTTAGAAATATGCCGAGAGTTGCGGGAGTAAACATACCGGACGACAAAAGAATAGATATTTCTTTGACTTACATCTACGGAATCGGTAGGTCTTTGGCCGGTGAGATATTAAACAAGGCCGGAATCGATAAGGATGTCAAGGCCAAGGAAGCAACCAAGGAGCAACTCAGCAAAATAAGAAAAATTATTGAAAAGGAGCATAAAGGGGAAGGTGAATTGAGAAGAGAAAGAAGAGAAAACATCGACAGATTGAAGCGAATAAGTTGTTACAGGGGCCGAAGGCACAAAAAAGAATTACCGGTCAGAGGGCAAAGAACCAGAACCAACAGCAGGACGGTGAGGGGAAATGTTAGAAAAACGGCCGGATCGGGAAGAAAAGCAGCTCCTCAAGCTAAGTAAAGAGTAAATATAAGTATGGGTAAAAAAAGAGTAGCACAAAAATCCGAAGAAGAGCTTCTCGCCGAAAAAAAAGAAAGGGAAGAAGCGATTCGCAAAAAAGAAAAGGGTGAAATAAAAAAATCGAGAGTTAAGAAGGCAAGAGTTTATATAAACGCGACTTATAACAACACCGTCATAACTCTCACCGACAAAAACGGTGACACCCTTTCCTGGGTAACCGCGGGTAGCTTGGGTTTTAAAGGAACCAAAAAGGCGACCCCTTACGCCGCTTCAAGAGTGGCGACGGTTATCGGTAACAAGGCGGAAAAAATTGGAATTCAGGAAATTGATATATATGTAAAAGGCGTCGGATCGGGAAGAAACTCGGCGCTAAAATCCTTGTCGAACAGGAAAATGAGAATTAAAAGCATTAATGATGTGACCCCCATCCCTCATAACGGATGCAGGCCACCCAAACCGAGAAGAGTATAATGTCCAAAGAACCACAATGTAAAAAATGCAGGAGAGCGGGCGTCAAGCTTTTTTTGAAAGGGACCAGATGTACCGGTCCCAAGTGTACGATGGTCAAAAAGAACTATCCGCCCGGAGAGAAAGGAAAAAGGAGAAGCAGAAGCTCCGAATACGGAAGGGAGCTCAGAGAAAAGCAAAAGCTTAGACACTGGTACAATCTCAGAGAAAGACAGTTTAAAAATTACGTCACCGAAGCGATGAAGAAACAGGGCGGTGACCAGGATTCCGGAGACGTGCTTATCAAATCGTTGGAAAACCGATTGGACAACACCGTTTACAGACTGGGCTTAGCCGAATCGAGACCGAAAGCCAGGCAGATGGTAAATCACGGCCTTATTTTCGTCAACGGAAGAAAAGTTGACATTCCTTCTTATTCTCTCGAGGAAGGAGACAAGGTTTCCATTAATCTGAACAAAAATGACAAAAAAGTTTTTGAGAACTTGACTGAAAAACTGAAAAATCACGAAGTTCCCAGTTGGCTGTTTTTCGACAGAAAAAGGCTGGAAGGGAAAGTCACCGGCCAGCCGGTAGCCGAAGAAGTGGAACCACCGGTAAAAATGACTTCTATTTTTGAGTTTTATTCAAGATAAATCATAAATTATGATCTCACTACCCTCCAAGCCGCAGATAAAAAACAAAGAAAGTGACAAAAAAGCCACTTTTGAAATTGAAGCGCTTTATCCGGGATACGGAACCACGGTGGGAAACAGTTTGAGACGGGTGCTTCTTTCCTCTTTGGAAGGAGCCGCCGTTACTCAGGTTAAGGTTGAGGACGTCCAGCATGAATTTTCCACGATCGAGGGAGTAATGGAGGACGCAATCAACATAATACTCAATCTGAAACAACTCAATTTCAAGGTTTTTTCCGACGAACCCCAAAAAGCGACCCTTTCGGTCAAAGGTGAAAAAGAAGTCATCGCCGGAGATTTTAAATTTCCAACCCAGGTGGAGGTTGTAAACGAAGATGCGCCGATAGCTACACTCACCAAGAAAAGCGCCCAATTGGAGATGGAGATAACCATTGAAAAAGGAATCGGGTTCGTTTCCGCCGAAGAAATGAAAGAAGGCAAAGAGCAAGTCGGCCAAATTACGATCGATGCGATTTTTACCCCCGTAAAGGCGGTAAATTTTGACGTTGAAAATATGAGAGTCGGAGAAAGGACCGATTTTGACCGCCTAACCTTGGAAGTCGAAACGGACGGCAGCATCAGCCCCGAAGAAGCACTTTTTCAAGCTTGCGGTGTTCTGGTTGAGCATTTTGAAATTATAAGAGAGCCCTTTTCCGAAGCTGACCAAAAGACCGAAAAAAAGAAAAAGAAGACGGAGAAGAAAACCGAGAAAAAAAAGAAGACTGAAAAGAAGAAGAAAGAAAAAAAGGTAGAAGACTTGAATTTGACTTCTCGGATTGAAAATATATTGAAAGATGAGAAATTAACCGTCGGTAAGCTGAAGTCCATGGAAAAAGAGGATCTTTTGGAAGTTGACGGAATAGGTAAAAAAAGTGCCGAGAAGATTTTAAAAGCCGTTAAAAAATAACCCGCTCAAGAGCATGGCCAAGATAAAGACAAAAAGAAGATTCGGAAGAGAGAAAAGCCAAAAGAAGGCTTTGATGGCTTCTCTTTCGAGAAACTTGATTTTAAATGAAAGAATCAAAACCACGGAAACGAAAGCGAAAGAACTGAAAACCTTTTTGGAACCTTTGATTACCAAAGCCGGAAAAGACAGTGTTTCCGCCAGTAGAAAATTGGAGAAATATTTCGATAAAGAAACGATCAAAAAGCTTGTTGAAGAAATAGGGCCCAAGTACAAGGAAAGACCCGGAGGGTATACGAGAATAATAAAATTAGGCCCTCGAAAATCCGACGGAGCTAAAGAAGTTTTTATTGAACTGGTTTAAAAATATGAAAAGAGAAGTACACAAAATAGACGCTGCAGGTCAGTCTCCGGGAAGGCTCGCTTCCGAGATTGTCATTATTTTAAGAGGTAAAAACAAGCCCGATTTTGAGCCACACAGAGACACGGGCGATCAAGTAGTGGTTGAAAACGTAGAAGAGATGAAGATTACCGGAAAGAAGCTGGAGCAAAAGAAGTACTATAAACACAGCGGCTATCCGGGAGGACTCAAGGAAAAATCATTGGAAAAGCTGATGAAGGAAAACCCGGAAGAGGTGCTGCGCAAGGCGGTAATGGGTATGCTTCCCAAAAATAAGCTCAGGGACAGACAAATTAAAAGATTAAAATTCAACTGATATGCCCGAAGAGAAAGAAAAAAAAGAGAAAAAAGAGAAAAAAGAGAAAAAAGAAGAGAAGAAGGACTATTACAAAGGAGTGGGCGGCAGAAAGACATCCACTGCCAGAGTAAGAATTTACCCGGACGAAAAAGGGGACTTTTTAATAAATGAAAAAACCGTTGACGAATATTTTCAAACCGACAAACAAAGAAAACAAGCCAATCAATCTCTGAAAGCGGTAGGGGAAGAAGAAATGAAAGTGACCGTTTTGGTCAAAGGAGGCGGAATGAACTCACAAGCGGAAGCCGTCCGTCACGGATTGGCGAGAGCCCTGGAAGACTACAACGAAGAATACAGAAAAAAATTAAAATCTCTGGGATACTTGACCAGGGACGCCAGAAAGAAAGAAAGGAAGAAGCCGGGAAAGAAGGGGGCTCGAAGATCACCCCAGTGGAGAAAAAGATAAAATCGACTTTTTCCCGATCAGCCGTCACGGCCTGCCGGCCGTGATTTTTTTTATTTGATATTTGAAGTTGGTTGTAATATAATATAAGCAGCTTTTAAGTTTAAAAACAGTAATTCAGTTCGGGTTTTAAAGCGCGGACTTCCATAAATGCCGGATAGACTAATAATCAAGGGCGGAAAAAAACTGAAGGGAGAAATTAACGTAAGAGGTTCGAAAAACGCGGCCACACCGATGATTGCGGCTACACTACTCGCCGAAGAGAAGCCGTGCAGGATAACCAACCTTCCTCTAATAGCTGACGTTCACAAGATGATTCGACTCATTGAAAGTGTGGGAGCTGAAGTCGAGGGGGAAGGAGAAAGATCAATTACGGTTGACGCCACCGATTTGAACCCCGAATCCTTGGATCAAAAGTTGGTCGCCCAGATGAGGTCTTCAATACTGACGATGGGACCCCTTTTGGCCAGATTCGGAAAGCTTTCGATCAGACATCCCGGAGGTTGCTTGATAGGAGCCAGACCGATAGATACTCACCTTAACGGACTCAAGGACTTGGGAGTCAAAGTGGAAGTGGAAGAGTTCGGAGCTTCACAGGCCTCGGACATAGCGGAAACCAAAAAGGCGCACATGTATCATCTGGAAGCCGGGGATTTGAAGGGAAAGGAGATTATTTTGGATGAGTTTTCGGTTACCGGGACGGAAAACATGCT
The DNA here is from genome assembly GCA_003554915.1 of Candidatus Nealsoniibacteriota bacterium. Lineage (GTDB taxonomy): Bacteria > Patescibacteriota > Minisyncoccia > Minisyncoccales > PWPS01 > PWPS01. The sequence goes on along the minus strand of PWHM01000019.1, from coordinate 7,252 downwards.
TATGGCCGCCTCTTTGGCCGAAGGTGAAACGACGCTTAAGATCGCCGCCGCCGAGCCCCATGTTCAGAATTTAGCCGATTTTTTAAACAAGATGGGAGCCGATATCCGGACCGCCGGTACCAACGCCTATCGAATAAAGGGAAAAAAGAAACTGAAAGGAGCCGACCATAAAGTGATTCCCGATTACTTGGAGGCGGGAACTTTCATAATTCTGGGTCTTGCCGCACAGGGAGAGATAACCGTAAAAAACGTTCCCGCTGACCATTTGGAACTCACCTTGTCGAAGCTCAAGAAATTCGGTGGTGATATTGAATTTATCGATGACGGAGTTGTCAAAGTCGGAAACGGGGGAAGATTGGAAATCCCCGGTCTGCAGGCGATGCCCTATCCCGGAATTCCGACCGACCTACAGTCACCTTTGGGCGTTTTGGCCACTCAAGCGGAAGGTCTGACATTGATCCATGATCCGATGTACGAGGGAAGGTTGAAGTATCTGGAAGAGTTGAATAAAATGGGAGCGGAGATCGTGATGTGCGATCCCCACAGAGCGATAATAAACGGACCTACTGAGCTTTACGGAACCAAGCTGGATCCTCTTGATCTTCGGTCGGGGGCGGCTCTGATTATTGCCGGAATAATAGCCGACGGAACAACAATTATAAAAGACGTTTCTCAAGCCGACAGAGGCTATGAAGAGATAGAGAAGCGCTTACAAAAATTGGGAGTGGACGTAAAAAGAATTAAAGAGTAAAAATATGCTAAAAAGAAAAATCGGAATCGATCTGGGAACCTGCAACTCTCTGGTATTTATGCCCGGAAAGGATATTATTTTGAATGAGCCTTCGGTAGTTGCAGTCAGTGTTTCGGAAAATAAAATATTGGCAGTGGGAAAAGAAGCAAAAGAAATGACCGGCAGGACTCCGGACACCATACAGGTTTACAGACCCCTCAAAGACGGAGTTATAGCTGAGTACAGGATAACCGAAGCGATGATTCGCCATTTTATAAAAAAAGCACCCGGAATCAAGTTTCTGAAACCGGAGCTGATGGTCGGTGTTCCGGCCGGGGTCAGTTCTACCGAAAAAAGAGCGGTTACCGAAGCGGGAATGTCCGCCGGAGCCAAAGCGGTTTATACTGTTCAGGAGCCGATATTAGCGGCTATCGGGGCGGGTATACCCATTGACTCGTGTTCGGGCCATATGATCGTTGATATCGGCGGTGGGACCACGGAAGTGGCGGTAATATCCCTGGGTGGAGTCGTCGTATCCAAGTCCTTGAGAACCGCCGGTGACAAGATGGACGAAGAGATAGCCAACTTTATAAAAGAAAAGCACAACGTAGCCGTCGGAGAAAAGACAATAGAGGAAATAAAGATAAAGATCGGTACGGCGACCCCGGAGAAGGAAGAAGAGGAGATTGAGATAAGAGGCAGAGACTTGATATCCGGCCTGCCCCGAATGATTACCGTTTCCTCCAACGAGGTGGCCGATTCGATTACCGAACCTCTCGAAGAGATAGTGAGGGTGATTAAAAAAGTTTTGAGAGATACTCCGCCGGAACTTTCCGCCGATATAATGGACAAGGGAATGGTCGTTTCCGGTGGAGGAGCGATGATTAGGAATATAGATACGTTGATTACCAAAGAAACCGGTGTTCCTTCTTTTGTCGCCGATGATCCGCTTTTGTGCGTAGCCAAGGGAACGGGAGTGGTTTTGGACAATCTCGATGCTTACAAAAGAAGCATAATGAGTAAAAGATGAAAGTAATCGGCCATAAAAAACAAAAAGAATTACTCAAAAAGATGGCCGGATCGGGAAATATTCCCCATAATCTACTTTTCGTCGGACAGGAGGCGGTCGGTAAAAAGAAGACCGCCGAAGAGTTTTTCAAGCTTTTGAATTGTGATAAGTCCGAAGCTTGCGGAGAATGCCCCAGTTGCAGAGATATCGAAGCGGGAAGACACTCGGACTTGCTAATAATCGAAGAGGATTCGGAGATAAAAATAGACCAAGTTCGAGAAATCCAAAAAAGATTATCACTGACCGGAAGAAGCGAAAATTCTTACAAGGGGGTAATTATCGATAGAGCTCATTTGCTCAATTCTCAAGCTCAAGCCTGTCTTTTAAAAACGTTGGAAGAGCCGAAAGGAAAAACGCTGATTATTCTCGTGACCGAGCATCCGAATATTCTTTTAGACACGATACTTTCGAGAATGTGGCAAGTCAAGTTTTCACCGGTTGAGTCAGGGATGATCAAGGAGGCTCTGATTTCGATGGGGGCCGATGAAGACAAGGCGGAACGGATCACTCGGATCAGTTTTTCCAAGCCCGGATTAGCCGTTAGATTTTTAAACGATGATAAATTCAGAAAAGAGAGAACGAAAAAGGAGAAAGATTTGGAAGAATTGAGAAAATCTTGTCTGGGGGAAAGATTCGATTACGTTAAAAAGTTGGCCAAAGAAAAGAGTGAAGCTCGGGAAACCCTGAAGGTATGGCTTTCAATTTTGAGAAAAGAGATGATCGAATCGGAAGATGAAAAGGCCGGGGAAATAAAAGAAGCCCTGGAATCTATTGAAAAGGTTTTATTTTTAACTTCCAAAACCAACGTCAACTTAAAGCTATCTTTGGAAGAAGTAGTAATTAATTTATAAAATTATGGAATATAAAAAATACATAAAAGAGGTTGAACCCGAATTCGAAAAGTCCCTGGAATATCTTCAAAAAGAATTGGACAAAATAAGAACCGACAGGGCCACACCTTCCTTGGTGGAAGATATCGTCGTTGACGCCTTCGACCAAAAAATGCCCCTTAAGCAAATGGCGGCCATTTCCTGCCCGGAAGAGCGTCAGATAGTCGTAGATCCCTGGAACAAGGATTATATCAAAAGCATAGTTTCCGCAATTCAAAAAGCTAATAATGAGCTTAATCCGATGCCTCAAAACGGCGTTATAAGAGTCAATCTGCCTCCGATGACCAAAGAATACAGACAGAAGCTGATTAAAAAGCTGTCCGACATAAGGGAAGAGACCAGAGTTTCAATTAAAAGAGCTCGAGAAGACGCTTGGAAAAAAATCAAAGAGGCGGAAAAGGAAGGAGAAATTACGGAAGACGATAAATTTCGAGGAAAAGACGAGCTTCAAAAGTTGGTTGATCAGTACAATGAAAAAATCGATAATTCGGTTAATCGAAAAAAGGAAAAGATTAAATCATGAATATAGCGATAGTCATATTCAGTTTGGTATTTTTAATAACCCTGCATGAATTGGGGCACTTTCTTTTGGCTAAAAAATTCGACGTTAAAATCCACGAATTCGGAATAGGGATACCTCCGAGGGTAATCGGCAAAAAGATAGGTGAAACTATTTATTCCATAAACGCTTTACCTTTGGGCGGTTTTGTTAGAATGATGGGAGAAGATGAAAAAGTGAAGGACAAGAGGAGCTTTTCGGAAAAACCGGTTTGGCAAAGAGCGATTATCCTGACGGCCGGTGTGGCTACTTCCTGGATATTAGCGATGCTTATTTTCACTCTTGTCGCTTTCGGCTGGGGTGTTATGAGACTGGAAGTCGGAGAGGGAGATTTCAATGAAGCTTTTTTAGTGGGAAGAGTAACCGAAGAGAGTCTTATTACGACTATGGCTAAAGAGGGCGACCTCGAATTCGAAGGAGAAAAGCTTACCGACCCGGAGCGACTTAAAGAAGTTTTTTCCGAAAACGAGAAGGTAACCTTTCAAAGAGGCGAAGAAAGTTTGACGGTTGAGCCGATCAGCGGTTTGACGGCGAGATCCTTACGCTTCGGAATTACCCAGCCGGGCCACATTACCAAAACTCAGGCAACCGGAATAGGGATCGCTCTCAAGGGGCTGGTTACCGGGGAAGGAGTACCCGAATGGATGGAATTCGGAGGGCCGGTGATGATCGGAGATATGGCTGTTGACGCCCTGGACAGGGGAATGGGGGATTATTTGATGTTCGTCGGTATTATCGCTACTATTTTGGCTTTTATGAATATATTACCGATTCCCGCATTGGACGGCGGCCGGCTCCTTTTTTTGGGAATTGAAAAGGTTAAGGGATCTCCGATTCCCGAAAGGGTAGAGCAAACCGCCAATGCGATATTTTTCGTATTGTTAATCACGCTAATGATAGCCGTAACCGTCAGAGACATATTCAATTTATTTTAAAATTATGAGACAATCGAAAGTTTTTACCAAAACCACCAAGGAAGATCCGAAGGGAGAAGAGGCTAAAAACGCCCGGCTCCTTATGCGGGCGGGCTTTATTGATAAAGAGATGGCCGGAGTTTATTCCTTCTTGCCCTTGGGGCTCAAAGTCATAAGAAAAATCGAAGCGGTGATTCGTAAGGAAATGAACGAGACGCTGGAAGCTTCGGAAATATTCATGCCCGCTCTTCATCCCCTGGAAAGCTATGAAAAGACGGGAAGGGACGATTTGGACATTTTGTTCAGAACCGAGCTGGCCACCGGGAGAAGCTTGGTCTTGGGACAATCTCACGAAGAGGTGGTGGTTCCCTTGGCTAAAAACCATATATTCTCCTATAGAGATCTCCCCGTTTATCTTTATCAGATTCAAAACAAATTCAGAAACGAACTCAGAGCCAAATCCGGAATTTTGAGGGGAAGGGAGTTTTCCATGAAGGATTTGTATTCATTTCACGTCGACGAGAAGGACTTGAACGACTATTACGAAAAATCAAAAGTCGCCTACAAAAATATATTTGAAAACGTGGGAATAGGTGAGGATACTTATATGACCTTCGCCGACGGTGGGACTTTTTCCAAGTATTCTCATGAATTTCAGACCATTACCGAGGCCGGAGAAGATTTGATTTATCTTTGTGAGGATTGCAGGGTGGCCGTGAACGAAGAGATTATCGACGAGCAAGACTCGTGTCCGGAGTGCGGCAAAAAGAAATCCTCGTTGAAAAAGAAAAAGGCGATAGAGGTCGGTAATATTTTTAAATTAAAAACCAAGTTCAGCGACGCCTTCGATTTAACCTACACCGACGAAGACGGCGAGGAAAAACCGGTTTATATGGGTTGTTACGGCATAGGAGTGGGTAGGTTGATGGGAGCCGTTTTGGAAGTTACCGCCGACGAAAAAGGAATGATTTGGCCGGAGGAGATCGCTCCTTTCAAGTTTCAGCTTATCGCCATAGGAGAGAAAGCCGAAAAGGAGGCGGAAAAACTTTATGAAGAGTATAAAGAAAAAATTGATATTCTTTACGACGACAGGGAAAAACCGGTGGGTGAGAAATTCGCCGATGCGGATTTGATCGGACTTCCCTACAGAGTGGTAATAAGCGAAAAGACACTGGATAAAAATTCGGTGGAAATAAAAAAGAGAGGACAGGCGGAAGAAAAATTAGTAAAAATCGATAATTTGGAAAGCTATGTTTAAAAAGTTGATGGAAAAATTCTCTATAGATATAGGAATCGACTTGGGGACGGCCAACTCTTTGGTTTATGTAAAAGACAGGGGAATTGTTATATCGGAACCCTCGGTGGTGGCGGTTAACAAGAAAACGGGTAAGATTTTGGCTATCGGCGAGGAGGCCAAGCGGATGGTCGGAAAAACTCCCGCCCATATCGTAGCTACCAGACCTTTGGTTTCCGGTGTGGTTTCCGATTTCGACGTTACCGAGCAAATGCTCAGATATTTCATAGAAAAAGCTAAAAAGGGTGGTTTTCCGTTAAGGCCGCGTCCCAGATTGGTGGTTGGGATTCCCTGCGGAGTTACCGAAGTTGAAAAAAAAGCGGTTAGGGATGCGGGGAAAAACGCGGGAGCCGGTGAAGTTTTTCTGATAGAAGAACCGATGGCGGCAGCAATAGGAGCCAGGTTGCCGATTCAGGAGCCGGGAGGAAATTTCGTAATCGATATCGGCGGTGGGACCACGGAAGTGGCGGTGATATCTTTGGGCGGAGTCGTTATTTCGGAAAGTTTGCGCATAGCCGGAGATAAACTCAATCAGGACATAGTTAATTTCGCCCAACAGGAATACAAGCTTTTGATAGGTGAAAGAACCGCTGAAGAGATAAAGATAAACGTCGGATCCGCTCATCCGCTCGATCAAAGGATAGAGACGACTATGCGCGGAAGAAACTTGGTTACCGGACTTCCGGAAGAAGTTTTGGTTACCGACCAAGACATCAAAAAAGCCTTGGAAAAATCGGTAGACGAAATAATCGATACGGTCAAAACTACGGTGGAAGCGACACCGCCGGAGCTTTTGGCGGACATAATGAGCGAAGGAATCCATCTTTTAGGGGGCGGAGGACTGCTCAGAGGGCTTGACCAGCTCATCGAAGAAGAAACCAAGATTAAAACCAAGATAACCGATGATCCCCTTACCGCCGTTGCCAGGGGAGCCGGATTCGCTCTGGAGCACTTAAACGATCTCTCCGACGTTTTGTTGGAAGTTGAAGACATCGAACCACCCAAATAATTATGCTTGAAAAAGAAAAAATTGATAAAATAGCCCACTTGGCCAAACTGGAGATAAAAGAGGAAGAAATGGACGAGGTCAGGGAAAATTTGTCCGAGATTTTGGAATATGTCGAAAAGATTAAAGAAGTGGACACGAAAGATGTTGATTTCAAATTGTTTTCTCCGGTCAGAAACAGGGCAAGAAAGGACAAAGTTGAAGATACGGATGAGAAAACAAAAGAAAAAATGCGAGCGATGGGGAAAAATAAGGATGATTATTTTCAAGTTGAATCGATATAAGGCGCTCGGGTTGAGTGCTGAAACGCCTCCGAGAACCCTTTCGAGAGAACATCTTCGCTTCAACGTATTTCTGTCATTTTGAGGCCGTAGGCCGACGAACTTCTTCGAAAAGATTCTCTCTCGTTTAAAATTATATTAAGCAGTTAAAGTTAATTTCATGAATCTGGAAAAATTGGAAATTGGAGATATTAAATCCGGACTCAGTCAAGGCGACTTCACCAGTGTGGATCTTACTACTGAGTTTTTGGAAAAAACCAAAGAAAAAAATAAAGAGATTTCCGCCTTGCTTTCGATTACCGAGAATTTGGCCCTGAGGCAAGCAAAGGAAGTGGATGAAAATAAGTCGGAAGGTCTTTTGAACGGAGTGCCGGTCGTGGTGAAGGACAACATCTTGGTTGAAGGAGAAAAAGCGACCGCCGCTTCCAAAATACTGGAACATTTCAGAGCCCCTCAAGACGCTACCGTAATTGAAAAAATAAAAAAAGAAGGAGCGATAATTTTAGGTA
>PWHM01000091.1 GCA_003554915.1 Candidatus Nealsoniibacteriota bacterium | reverse complement strand
CGCGCACTCAACGCTCTGGATGAAATCCGTGGAAACAGGTAGGAAATGTCAGACTCAGAACACTAGTTGGGCAAACAAAATTGCCCTACATGTCGGCAATGGCCTGCGTGCCCACCACTGGTGAAGTGATCGAGGGTGGCCTTTGAGGAAGGGATTACTTTTTTCCTTCATTGCGGCCTCGTTGATCACCTCCAGCGGAATGGCAACCTCGATGAGTTTTTTCTTATATGTCTGGGTCATGGCAATTCAGCTGGCTCGCGTTGATAGGTGAGAGGGAAGCCAACCAACGACCACCTGGCTCGTCGTGTCATCCCAGAAAAAATAGAGACGGAAGCAATAGCGCGGCTCGCGGCTGTTGCCCTTTTTCAGGTGCCGGTCCAGTTCGGCCCGCCTGTGCCCCATCCTGATGAAATAGGTGTCGCCCTGTTCCCCGGCCCTGTTCCCGGAGAACGATTGCTGTTCTTCTATGCCCAGCTCCTGACAGCGCTGATCAAACGCCTGCTTGAGTTCGGGTCCACCTTGGCGGCGCATCGGAGCGTAGTAATCGCGCAGGAGCAAAAGGGCCTGGTAGATGACCGAAACGTCTTCATATTCCGACTCCTTCGCGCCTCTTAGTGCACGGTTGTGAAGTTCGACCGTTCCCGCCAAATGCGTTGCCGCCCATTGCTCCAGCTCGGCAAGGTCGTTGGGAATTGGTGTATCCGTCGCTTCACCTCGGTCGGTTTCGAGCGATTGGAGACGCTGCTGAAGATGATAGAGCGTGCCCTGTAGCCGCTGAACCACAGCTTCAGCGGCTTCGCGTTCAGCTTCGGCGACTCCGAGAAGCTCGCTACTTTCTTGTCCCTGCGACGCAAGATCATTCTTGAGCTGCGCAATCTCATCCTCAGCGAGGGCGAGAAGTTCATCATTCGAAGATCCCGACTGCTTGGCGCTTCGACGTCGGAGTTCTGCAGCTATTCTTTTAGCTTCTGCGAAACTTGGCAATCGCTTGAGAGCATCTGACCCCTCAACCGTTCGCCTCAGGACTTCCGATGAAATGAAACGGCGATACCCGTCGGGGCCTCCCTCCCAATTTAGAATTCTTTCAGCGAGGCCGAGCGGGTGTGCGAAAGGAGCTTCAGTATCGGGATCAAATCCTGGCCGGTATGTCCGAACAGCTTGGTGAAAGACGGAAAATTCGCGGCCGACACGGTCGCTAAGCTGAAACGCTGCTGGTCCCGAGATTACTACGACATGAGCTGCACCCGCGAGATCACGCGCTAGGCTGTCGCTGGAGATCAATTCGTCGGATCGGTCATTCGAGTGTTCAGGAAGCGACAGGACAACAACATCTGCTGTTCTGTTTTCCAAGCGGAGGAGCTCAACCAGCTGCTCAACTTCGTCCTCTGTATCGATTACCCAAGGTGTCAATGTCACTTTGCGGCCATCCAGCCGAGCATCGCATGCGGCGATGACATCGCGCGCGAACGCGGGAATCGACCGGTCATACAGAGGGTTGTCACCGCGGGCGATGCACTGCAGTCGGAGGCCGAAGAGTACGGGCCCGTCCCCATGCTGTTCTGCTAAAGCCGTTTCTATGACCCATGAACGGCCCGCCACCGTCCGATCATCGTCGTCGAATCTAAGCGTCCAGTAGCGCGGGTTGTCTATGGCTACGCCCTCGATGCGTCGCACACCAACGTCGTCGGTTGAGAATGACTTCCCTTCTAACGCTTCTCGAGGAAGCGCGCCACCTGCACGGCGTTCGGCGAACTTGAGTATTACACCGCGCACGGTCTCAAAGGCACCGATTTTGTCAGGGCCCCGCAAGGATAGATGAACCTGAGAAACTGGTTCGACACTTGCACGACGGGTTCGCGCTCTTGGTGCAATGGGAGCAAACATTTCTTTCATTACAGTGCCGCGATCGCTCATCTTGGCTCCTCCGCACGCTCAAGCAGGTTCTTGATGTTCACCTGAATTGCAGTCACGCCAAACTCCGGTTCCTGCGAGAACGGCCGGCGCACGTAGCGCGGTTCCTGAACGTAGCCGTTCCCAACCTGAACGATAGCCAGGATGAACTTTTCCGGCTCGTGGAGGGAGGTGATGACCTCTTGCCGTGTGATCATGACCGTGTCAGCGCCCTCGATCCGACCCTTCACTTCGATGAAGCGAAGATGGTCTGCCTTGGGATCGTAGGAGGCTATGTCGTAACCAACCTTCTGAGCCGATACGTCCGTGGGCGTGTTCCCAAGAGATGTTTCTGCTTCCATGACGGCGGCCATCGCAGCGAGTTCGATCTCGCGGCGCGCCACAGGGTCCTCGGAAAATCCATTTGCCCCGGCTCCCGTCGCTTCAGGCGCGGGGCTCAGCGATCTCAGCAACCCGTGCGGGATTACCACCATTCCACCACGCACGCGCGGAGGCTGAGCAGAGATGAACCTTTCTTGTTCAAGAACTTCCATTCGACGCTTGAGTCGCTCAGCCAGGTCTTCTGCGCGCCGTTGAGCATTTTGCCAGTTCAGACGGGTTTTCTTTCCGGCGCGCTCTTCTTCCTTGAGTTCGAACGCCCTCGAATCCCAGTAGTTGATTTCCTTTTTGAGGCGTGCCCGCACTTCCTGTTCGACCTTGTCAATTTCAGGCAGGCGGCGCGCTTTGACCTCAGCCACATGACGTTGGGCCAGCTCCACCGTTGCAAACCGGGCAGCCGTTTTCTCCAAGTCATTCCGCAGCCAATCAGCGTCCAACAGCGTCTGCGTCAGCGCGATCTCTTCAGGTTTAGCTGGGCGCAGGTTCAGGTGTGGAGCGATTCCTGCGTTGGACGCTTCACCCTTGCTATCTATGGCAGCGAACTGAAGCCGCTCTGAAATGATTTGTGCTTTACCCGTCGAGGTGGGGCGTCCATCCTGAACGCTGTGCTCAAGCAGAAAAAGCGCTGTAATATCCTCGCTCGGGTCGGTGTCGTCGACCAGGATGGCTCCTCGCTTCATCAGGTGATCGGATTGTTCGCGGATCAGACTGATTACGGATTCGAGCAGTGGGTGCCCGGGGCACACAAATGCTGCGACAGGCTGTTGATGGATCTTGCTCTTCTCAAAGCAGATACGTTCATATTTCTTCTGGATCGGAGCGCCTGACCCAATCTGGCGGTCTCGCTCCCTGATGCTCATGGGCACATGGGTGATTTCCCAGCGACCCTCTTCGCGTCGTTTGATCTGGCCGCCAAGCTGCTTGAACGCTTCGACAAAGAAGCTTTGCACGTGGTGCGGTTGAAGCCGTTGCGCTTCCGCGCGCTCCATCTCAAGACGCAGCTCGTGAACCCTTGCCTGGGGCATGGAGTCATTCGTCAGCGCCCGGCGCTCGAGGAGCTGCAACAGGTGGTTCTGGTCGACTGCCCCGTCCACAACATTGAAAAGCCTAGCCTTGACGTCTTCCTGCTCTCCGTACTGGATCGCTTCAAATAGCAGATCCCTGAGAGCCGTACCCTCGAACAGCTCGCCAAGGACGTCGTATACGCGGCCGCCCAAAGCTTCCCGCGCTGCTTCCAGCTTCTCGAGCAAGCGAGCATAGACTTCGCCTTCGCGGGTATCTGCCGCAACAAGATTCCAAAGATGGCAGACCTCGGTCTGGCCAATCCGGTGAATACGACCGAAACGCTGCTCAATCTTGTTGGGGTTCCACGGCAAGTCATAGTTGACCATGAGGTGTCCGCGCTGGAGGTTCACACCTTCGCCCGCGGCGTCGTTGGCGATCAGCACCAGCATGTCACGGTCTTGCATGAACCGCTCGACCACTTTCCGACGCTCCTCGCGCGTCACGCCTCCGTGGATGACCTCGACGGCTTCCGGTTTGCCAAGCCTGGCGCGTACTTTTTCTACCAAGTAGTGGAGAGTGTCCTTTGGCTCGGTGAAGATGATCAGCTTTCGACGGTTTCCATCTGGGTCCATCATCAGATCGTCATCGAGAATCCTGTCGAGTTGCGTCCATTTTGTATCCTTTCCGGACCGTAGGACACCGAGGGCCTTAGCCTCGAGCCCGTGGAGGGTCTGGACCTCGATTTCAAGTTGTTCCACAGTTTCGGCGGTTGTGGCGCCCGTCGAGATCAGATCCTCTAGATCATCGACCTCATCCTGTCCGAGCTCCTCGATATTCTTGAGGATTTCTTCGGCGACATCGGCCGAATGCACTGTTGATTTTATACCTTTACGAGCAAGTCGGGCCTCAGAGAGCTCTGCTTCTAGGCGTTCTCGCCGCCTCTTCAGTGACTCGTAAATCGCTGCCGGTG
>PWHM01000136.1 GCA_003554915.1 Candidatus Nealsoniibacteriota bacterium | reverse complement strand
GGGATACGGCTACCTCCATGCCCAGTATTTCACGCTCCAGGCGATCCATTACTATTGTGCCCATTGATATACCATACAGCTCAAGCAGCCCCTTGCCTCCGGGGAAAGCATTTACTTCAAGCACCTTGCCTGATTGCAGCATATCTACTGAAAGCATACGACACTCCGGGAAAGCTGCCTGTGCTGCTAAGGCAATCTGTTCCTGTTCTTCAGTTAAGGTATAGGTTAATTGTGTAGCTCCCAGGCAGAAGTTGGTTTTCCATTCGCCTGCGGCTGGTTCCCGAAGCATGGTCGCGATAAGGTCGCCGTCAAAAAAAGTTACTACCAGGTCGCCCTCATTAACCTCCGGGCAAAATTCCTGGAGAATGATATGATCATAGTTACTTATATACATTTTTAAAACTTCCGCCAGCTCGGGGTCATTAAATTCTATCTTGTGCACGCCGTGCCCGCATCCATAGCCAAAGCGGTCTTTCAGCACAAAAATACCTTCTTTTTTGGGCAGTTTTTCCAATGCGGCCAGGGCTTGATCCAGGGTCTCTGCGGCATAGGTGATGGGCTGAGGCAAATCCGGCACCCGCCTGTTCAGTTCAAACTTGTCCGTTGTTGAAAGGGTTGCATCCAGGGTTTCAATGAGCTTGCCTCCTCTCTCCAGGGTACGGATAATGTCCAGGTTGGGAGTGTCGATATTTCTGACGTCATCCGCCCGGAAAAAACAGAGGTCAAGATCATCTAAGGCTACGGGTCGTTCATCAACCTTGCTTAACAGGGCATAACAGTTTAGCGGATCACTGTGCCAGCTTTCCGGAAGGGCTAAAACAGAAACCTTGGCGTAAGCTTTCCCTTCGTGGCAAAAAAGGTCCTGCATACCGAAATGGTAGAGAAAATAACCCCGTGCCGCGCAAACACTTAAAAGCTGATTTGCCCCAGAATTATACAGATCTACTTCCAGGTTGCTGTAGCTTAGCCTTTCGCTTTCAAATGCAACATTAAGTAAACGTTTATTTTTATCCATTTCTCCCTCCAACGTAAGATTTAGTTTTAATAATTCCGTGCCGTAGAATTCTTGGATAAAATCCTGTTCATTGAGATGGATGGCACGAATGAAATTAAGTTGGTTTAGTTGATTATTATTCCTTCCGGTATTTGTCCTCAATGATCTTATATCTGTCGTGATTAATTTTGTCCCACTCTGTTTTCTTATAGGCGATGCTCTTCAACCGCTCGTTAATCCATTCCGGGTCATATTCTCTAAAGCCCTGTCCCTCCGCCCATGCCTTCATTTCTTTATGTTCCGGATGCTTTTCGTCCCGGTAAGCCCCTAAAAAATCATAAAATCCCGGGATTCCGCCTACATCTTCCGGAGGAGATGTCTCTGCGCCGTCAAGGAGTGTGGGGTATCCAAAGTAATAATCATCCACTATGTCTTCCAGCCTAATGATGAACTCCCAGCCGTCCCCGAAATCATAACGGTAAAGAATCTCTTTATACTTCTCGAGGTAGTCATCAATCTTCAGCCCTGTGGGTTTGCGCACTTTTGCCTGAAGAGATTCTTGATGGGCCTTTTCAAACTTTTTAAGTTCTGGAGGCATTGTCCTCAATCTTTCCTCATATGCTTTACGATTCTTTTTAAAATGCAGATGCTCCTGGTAAGCCTCATCATCATTGGTTACTATGATATTTTGTTCCTTTAGGTCAAACTCATAGAGATGATAATCTCCGCGGGAATAGCCACTTTTAAAGTTTGTAACCGTCTGAATCACATCATGCAGCCGGTTAAATGTGGCGTCTGCTGGCATGATAACTCGTCTCCAGACAAGGGGCTCTGAGTGTATAAGTTCGATTTTAATAATATATGCCTTCATAATTTGTTCACCTTGCTTTCTTCTATAATTCCAGTTTTATCTGATCCTCCCTAAAGTACGGGCTTAAGTTCATAAATAGCTCGCCCATTTCCTCAAAACCTCTCTCAAAAAGGTATTCAATTAGTTCCTCCTGTTTAGCCTGTCCAAGGCTTAACCGATAAAGGGATAAAATTTTCATCAGGCGCTCATAACGTGCACTGTCTCTGCTCATGGGGTACAATGGAACAACACGCTGAATCTTGTAAGGCTGCAGTTCATTTTCCTGCTCTGGCAAACACCAGAAAGGAACCAGATCACTAGTTTCACTATTGCTTTCTCGTTTTTGGGCCTGGTTAAACATTTCCTGCCATATGTCTGATTGGAAGAACATTTTCCCATATTTATAGGCGATGTTCTGTCGGATAGCCCGGTCTTTTTTCAAAGCCTCTAAAGGCCATCTCTCGACGCTTAGATTGGGTAATAAATAAAACATATGGCGCGCTCATGGGTAAAAGAGCGTCTCTGGCATAAGCACATAAGAGGGACAATAAAGACCTTGCTACCAGCATAAGGATTGCACTTTTCATATAGCAAAAAGCAAGGCCCAAGCATGACTGCTTTATAAACTATTTTCGCCGAAAAAGTAATTATGCCCTTCTAACTTTCAAATTTTTCTAACTTTTTCTGTATTGATGTTTTTATACAAAATACCTCTGCCGAGCATACATGTTATTTGCCTAATTTTGTACTACTCATACTACGTGTTACTGTCTCGTGCAATTGTTCGCTCCTTTTGAAATGTTACAAGGGTTCAAGCCGCTTTTTTAATTTATCCTCAATCTCTTTCTTTTGTTTTTCCGTCCCTTCCGGGTCTAGTTCCAGGCTGAGCTTCAGCCAGCTTCCTTCTTGTGCCCCTTCGGGAAGCATTGTTTTAGGAACATTTAGCTTAACTTCCTTGTGAAAATCATTGCGGAAAATATCTATGCCGACCCCAGAAAGCCTTTGCAAAACCTCATCATGTAGATGGCCGCATTGCAGCTTGAATTAATCATCCAGAAAAAAGTCATAATCAATCTTCTTGATCTGATAAGTATTGACAATGGATACGCCGACATCATGATCAATCATCATTTCTGCAAGCTGCTCTCCGTCAATTAGAATGACTTTGTTTTCAATTTTCGTCACAAACTCCATGGCCTCTTTGGAAAAAGACGAAGTAGTGATGAATACACCTTTTTTGGCTTTCTGGCCATATAACGCACCGACGAACTTTTGAAGTTCCGGACGACCCACCACAGCCGTCCATTTTTTGGCTTGAATATAGATAACATCGAGGCCAAGTCGGTCCTCTTTAATCACACCGTCAATGCCTTCATCGCCGCTTCTTCCCATGGCCTTGCCGGCATCAAGCCGGGAGCCGCCATATCCCATTTTAAGAAGAAGATCTATAACAAGCTTTTCGAAAAAGTAAGGACTGCAGATCATGATGTTATCAATGATTTCCTGGGCCAAGGTTTTGCGTATATCCTCATACGCAGATTCCAGGGTTTCTTCAGGTGTAGAACCAGATTTGTCCTCGGTATCATCCGGGTCAGGGTCAGGCCTAGGACTTTTTTTTCCGCGCTGGAACTCAAGAAACTCCGGAAATTGAGTAAGATGCTTGATATTGATCGCTTGGGGATTTTGATCTAATGTCTCCAGCCCACGCTTAGTTATCTTAACATATCCGCGCCTGGTTGATTCCAATAAACCGGCTTTCTTTAAATACGTGCGCGCCCAGCCAACCCGGTTATAAAATAGAGATTGCTGGCCGCTGGGCAAAAGTTCTTTACGTTCCTCTTCCGACAGCTGAAATTTCTCAGCCAAGGCGTTAGATAGATCCCTCATTGCATGTTCCTTTTGATCGGATATATATTCAAGCAGTGGCAACATAATCCTTTGGTAATCAGGTATGACCATAGAAATAGCACATCCTTTCCTGATCTTATTTTCTACACATAATAAGGGTTTTTCTCTATTATACACGCTTTTTCCTGCTTACCCTGAAAACATTTGTCGCATATTTCACAAAGACACTGTCAAGAAAAAAGGGGAATTTACTTTCTTTGTAGAATACATTTTTTTAGCATTTAATTTAATTTAATTTAAGGAGCTTTGCCATGGAAGTCATCAACAACATCGAAAAAACTTTGGGCGATGACTTGAAGCAGGCCATGGGGAAAAATGCCCGCCTTTCCATTGCCGCAGCCTACTTTTCCATCTATGCCTATGAAGCCTTGAAGAAAGAACTGGAGCAAATAAAAGAATTGCGTTTCATCTTTACCTCCCCCACCTTTGTTGCTGATAAAATCAAGAAAGAAAAGCGGGAATTCTATATACCCGGGCAGAACCGGGAAAAAAGCCTCTACGGCACAGAATTCGAG
>PWHM01000061.1 GCA_003554915.1 Candidatus Nealsoniibacteriota bacterium | reverse complement strand
CCCCACAAGAACGATCTGCACCCGACGATGAAGCCGGTGGCGCTGGTGGAACGGGCGATCCGCAACTCCAGCCGCAAGGGTGATCTGGTGTTCGACCCGTTCGGTGGCAGCGGCACGACGCTGATTGCGGCAGAAAAGACCGGCCGGCATGCGTCGCTGATCGAGCTCGATCCGAAATACGTCGATGTCATCGTGCGGCGATGGCAGGACTTCACCGGCGAGACGGCGGTGTTGGAAAGTAGCGGTGAGGCCTTTGAGGAAATGCGCGCCGAGCGGTAAGAGACCGAGCTCGCCTGAAGGCAGCCCATCCGATGTGATTGGCGCAGTTAGTTTTCGAGCTGTTTGCTATCCTGCTTCAAATTGTATTGGTCACCTAAGGCGCCCATGCCCACAAGCCGGCGCGTCACTGTGCGCATTATAGACAGACCGAAGCTCGGGTCTTCAAACTGAAGACGCATGAAGCTCTTTTCATCTAGCTCGTAGACTTGCACATCCTCCACGCAGCGCGCCGTTGCAGTGCGTGTTCCCGCGTCAGTGAAGAAAGCTATTTCCCCGAAAATGTCGCCGGCAGAGACCTCAACACCTGCTTCTTCAATCAAGACCCTGCCTGACCCGATGTAGTAGAGCCGATCAACCGGATCCCCACGGTTGAAAATAACCTCTCGTGCCTCGATCCTGCGCGCCCTACCGTAGGTTTTTATAATTGAGAAATCTGACTCGTCAGTTTCAAGTGCCTGCCTCAATCGACCACGAAGACAGACGATCTGCCAGAGTCTGTAGCTATTAATCGGAATTAGAAAAAGTTCCATCACCATCAACGGCCATAACTGCAGCGCAATTGCATAGGCCATGAAGATGACAGAAGACGTCAGCGCAAGGATTCTCAACGGCATCATTGTGTTCATGGCGTAAGTTGCAATCGTCGCCATCGTGGCTATCCAGCCGAGTGCCTCAATCCAGTCAAAGCCCATGATGTGATCCATGAGAATAATGCCCCTATCTAACAGCAATCGTTACTCCGTAATCAGGAACGTCAGATCAGTTCTGCTGTAGCTTGACAAGCCTCGTGACCAGATTGCACGAATCTACGATCTCATGACGCCACACCTGCGAGCGTTAACCCAACCAAAGTGCTTGGCCGCATAGGTACAGCACAGGTTACTATCGCTCAGGGATAGAACACTGGGAGAGCATATAAACACCTTCATGATACGTTGTCAGTTACATGCAGTCCGAGATCGACCACGGTGGTTTGACGGCAGATTATAGATTTTGACGCACCCCAACCGTGACGAAGAAAAAAGGGCCAACGCATGGCTGGCCCAGCTCACATGGTGGAATTCAAAGTAGTCGATGTGGCTGTACAGCGCTGGCAGCAGTTCACGGGGGAGACGGCGGTGTTGGAAAGTAGCGGTGAGGCCTTTGAGGATCTCTCGGCCCAGAGTGCGAAGGCGGAGATAGTTTAAATATGTGACGCTGCCTATCAAAAGAACCCACCGGCACATGGCCGGCGGGTTCAGAGAAATAGCTGATCTGTGGCAGGTTATTGCGGCAGAAGAACCGTATCGATCCGGTGAATCACACCGTTTGAACCCATGATGTCCGCCTGCGTGACACGAGCATTGTTCACATGCACGCCGCTGCCCGTCGCATCGATATGGACCGACGAGCCCTGAACGGTTTCAACATCCAGACGTTGACCGGCCAGTTGATCAGACGTCACTGCGCCTGGCACCACATGATAAGTCAGAATGGCAATAAGCTGGTCACGGTTCTCCGGCTTTAGCAAGGTCTCGACCGTGCCAGCAGGCAGGGCTTCGAATGCGGCATTGGTGGGCGCGAAGAGTGTAAAAGGTCCTGGACCCTTCAGTGTGTCCACGAGATCGGCAGCTGATACCGCAGCAACCAGCGTTGAAAACTGATCGTTGGACGCTGCGATATCGACGATATCGGGTTGGCTTGCCATGGGCGCGCACCCTGCAAGCAAGGCTGCGAGGCCAGTTGCGGCAACGGTTGTCATCAGTGTTCTACGGTTCATGTCATGCTCCTAAATTCTAATTTTGAACGCAGTAAAAAGGCGATTTACTGTGCCACTTATACACCATGCGCGCAAAAAAGACGATTGGATCACAGCAACGTTATATTTTCTATGTCTGAGATGCGCCGCCAACCCTGTCACGTTGCCGTGTAGCAGCTGCCCGAGCAGCGCTAAACTGCCCTCACAATGTTACAATTTGCAAGTTGGCAGAAACATGCGGCAGGGTTCCACGCGCTGCATTGCTTCATAAAGATGGCAATCCACCTGGCAGGCAACGTGATGTCGTTTGGTGGTGATATTGAAATAAGACAAACGGCGTGATCATAGCAAAAAAGGGCCAACGCATGGTTGGCCCAGTTTACATGGTGGAATTCAAAGTAGCGTCGTTCAAAAAACCACTTTGAAGAATCAAGAACTCAAATCGAGAGATCCCAGCGTTACTTTCGGCTCGTATAGAAATTATGCAACACATTTAAGTGTTCTAATGGCCTCTCGACATGGAAACTGACGCATTTCAGTTTCCTGCTTGTAAATACGCCCATTTTTCGTGCTCTTCGACGCTGACATGCTTCGGCCTGACGGCTTCTTCAGCGCCCCCGATATAAATCCGCGCGCAGAGTGCGGTGCCCAACAGATGGCGGTCGAAATTTCATTTATCGCCACAGCTGAAATTCTGGTCGCATCTGCTACGGGATCGAATGGAACCCGGCTAATGTCGATGTCGCGGTCCAGCGCCGGCAAGACTTCACCAGCCAGACGATGGTACTGGCGGCCAGCAGTAAGGTTGTTGATGAACTGCGGGCCAAGAGGTCGGGCCACGGCGACACCAGGGAAGCCACATGATGGAGCGCGCATCATGCGGCACATTGAGGACATCCTAAACGCACTGATTTGCTACGTCCTCACCATCGTCACGCAGGTCGTGGTGTTCCTATCACTCGATAAATCGAGACCGCGTTGGAAAATCGCCTGGCGATTGTCGCTCGCTGTTGTTTCGTTAACGAGGAGATAACTGCTTCAGCCCTTGTTCGAAAGGCTTGGCAAAGCATTGTCACCGGTCAATACTTCAATGCATGAGTCGTCAAAGTGATCATGATAAGCCGTCAGTTTCCGGCGAGAGAGAGGTGCTCCGCACTGGTTTGCCTCAAAACCTTGCGTTATCGCTGCAGCATATGCCTGAGGAGGATATTAGACGTCTGGCTGAGGCGGTGGCCGTCGAGATGGAAAGCCGTGGGCTGACAGCACCGAAGCCGAAAAGCCAAACGCTGGGTAAGGACGGATCAGATCCGGTTTTGTCGCAATTGACCAGATCACAGATCAGTTTGATCCGCGCCTCTATTCAGGCGGGGGTGAAGCCTGCAGCACTGTCACGGCAGTTTGGCCTGACGCGCGCACAGATTAATGCGGCTCTAAATGCAGACCGGTAAAAAAAAGGGCCAGCACGAGGCTGGCCCAGTTTGCGGCAGGTTAAGGGGTGCTGGTGGCACCACTTAGAGCAGTAGCAGTGTCATACGGGCGAACCCTCAGCGGTAAGCATCGCGATTTCGATGGATTCTGCAACAAGCATCGCGGCTTGCAATGCGATAGGTTACCTGAATGTCACAGGCGGCTTGTTTTCAATCTGATAGCACCTCCCGCGCCCCTCGACCTTTTCCGAGGTGATGGTCAGCCTGAGCTTCTTTTTTAGAGCGCCAGAGAGGAAACCCCTAGCAGTGTGTGGTGCCCATTTTGTAGCTGCCACGATTTCGTCGATGGTCGCGCCACCCTCGGCGCGGAGCATGGCGATCACCGCCTCTTGCTTGGTGCCCGTTCGGCGGTGCGATGGTTCGGGTGCTGGCTGGCGTTCTGGCTGCTCCTCCGGATCGTCCGTGATCCCGAGTGTGCTGTAAGCCAGCGCCGTCGCACGCAGTGTCAGTGGCCCGCGTTCTTCGTCATGCCGCCAGACGGTGTTGAGGTCAGTGGCGACGATCTCTTCGATCAGCCCGTGTTTCAGCAGGCTCTTGCAGACATTGCCGACCGCGCCTCCCTTCAGGCTGGCGGTGACGGGAAACACCATCCCGTCCTCGCGGGCGCAGGCGGTGGACAGGATGACGGATTGAGCGTCGGATAGCTGGATTTGGGTCATGATGATCTCCGGTTTGCGGGCAATGCTGAATGCGTCGCCTTCTACCAGGCGCAGCCCGCCACATGGGCGGGCCGGTCCCTAATCGGGTGGTGTGAGAACGGCAATGCAAAAGTGAGCCACGGAAGTGGCGTGATAATCTCGCTGCGGGCAGCGTAAAATGTTGCCACTTTGGCCCTTTCTGTTTGCAGGGAGGGCGGGAGATTTTAGTCGTG
>PWHM01000108.1 GCA_003554915.1 Candidatus Nealsoniibacteriota bacterium | reverse complement strand
TTTGGGCGTTCCGCCATCGGCATATTACAGCCTTGCCGGTGAAGCAGAATCATAATCATGATAAATTATTGGCTGAAACATAATTCAAAACTTTTATCTTGAACAGTGCGAAATGTAAGTTAAAGGATCCGAAGCCTAATTTTTGCTTTCGATAAATCTCGTCGAATATCGAAAGCAAAAAAACTGTTTGTGATTGACATTTATGGCCCTTCTCTGATAGTTCTACAATTAGAAACAGATCCTCCCAAGTAGACGATTACATAAGCAATAAAATGCGCCACCGTGTCGCAACTGTTAAATGTGAAGTGTTCCGTCAATACTGACCAAAGGGAAACAGTCTCTTCCTATGAAGATAAATCTCCGATATATCCTGATCGGAATCTTCCTTTTATCGATCGGGGCATTGATATACCTCATAGACCGCCCTCCAGAACAGATTTATTTTATCTTCGCACTACCCTTTCAGCTTAGCTTCTACGATATAACGCCATCTTTGTTTGGCACCATAGGCGATTTCCTGCCGCACTTTCTGCATGTGTCCGCTTTTATATTGCTCACCGCTGGATTGCTGAACTGCGGGAAAAAAGGATATCTGGCAATTTGCCTGTTTTGGATGACCGTTAACGTCGGATTTGAGTTGGGCCAGAAATACAGCGATTATGCCGCAGGGCTCGTACCTGCATGGTTTGCTGGAGTGTTTTTGCTGGAAAACACCAGAAATTATTTTTTACATGGCACATATTGCCGGCTTGATATGGCGGCTATTATTATTGGAGGCGTTTCGGCTTACGCATTATTATTTTATAGCCACAACCGAAGGAGAACGATATGAATTATAAAAAAATATTCACAACGCTTCGCTATACCTGCTTGCTTGCCGTAATTGTCCTTGGCTTAGTAACCATAATCGGCACAGGTGGCAGCAGTGATAATGGTAGCAGCAATGGCAGCGATAATGGATCTGAAAACGGTACCGCTAATGGCAGAGATAGTGATGATGATAATGGCAACGGTAATGGTTTTGTCGGCGAAGACACATTTACCAATTCCATCGGCATGGACTTCGTTTACATTGAACCCGGCACCTTCATAATGGGAAGCCCGGAGGACGAGCCCGGTCGTTATGATGATGAAACCCAGCACCAGGTAACCCTCACCCAAGGGTATTACATGCAGACGACGCCTGTAACGCAGGGTCAGTGAGAGGCTGTGATGGGGGAAAATCCATCTTACTTTTCTGAATGCGGCAGTGATTGTCCTGTTGAGCAAGTTTCCTGGCATGATGTACAGGATTTTATAACGGCGCTGAATGATCTTGAAGACACTGACCGTTATGCGTTGCCTACGGAGGCGCAGTGGGAGTATGCAGCGCGTGCAGGTAGCACCACGGCGTTTGCCAACGGTGAGATAACGGAAACCGGTCGAGGATATGATCCGGTGTTGGACAGCATGGGGTGGTATACGTACAATTCGCATGCTGATCATTCCGATCACTGGAATGGTAAAGGTACTCACCCTGTTGGACAAAAAGACGCCAATGCCTGGGGTTTGTTTGACATGCACGGCAATGTCTGGGAGTGGATAGCTGACTGGTATGGTGCGTATCCGACCACAGCGGTGACGGACCCTACCGGCCCTGCATCGGGCACGGGCACCTACCGGGTGTTGCGCGGCGGCAGCTGGAGCATCAGCGCCAGGTACTGCCGGTCGGCGCACCGCCACGGCCGCCCGGGCTTCAGGTACGACTACGGGTTCCGGCTTGTCTTGCTTCCAGGTCATTGAGCCCGGCAGGTCAAGCAAACAGGCGGCATCCGAGACAATGGCCGCAGCGGAGCAGGCCATTGTCCGGATGTCGCCGGGGCCGGTTATAGGCAGTAGTGGGTCAACCGTCAGTGCACCATGCGGCTATGCTCCGGCAGTAATGCGAATTTCGGGCCGGAGCAGATTGCCAGATTCAAGGTGCATTTTTCATAAGGCCCGGGAATACTGCATTCCGAGGCAAGCATTCTGGATTTTCTTCATAATTTTCAGGCAAGCGGTTTACGGGACTCGAAACCGAATTTTTGTTCAATCAATCTCGTCGAACATCGAGAGCAAAAAATCCGTTTTTCGATTGACATCTATCCCCTCCCCTGATAGCTCTACAATTAGAAACAGATCCTCCCAAGTAGATAATTACATAAGCAATAAAATGCGCCACCGTGCCGCAACCAACAAAAGTGGAGTGTTCCGTCAACACTGACCGAAAAAACCGTCACTTTGTGTTTTTTATGAAAATAAATCTCCGATTTATCCTGATCGGAATCTTCCTTTTATCAATCAGGGCATTGATATATCTTATGGATCGCCCGCCCAGGCAGACTTACCAAATCTTCTCATTGCCATTTCAGCTTAATTTTTACGATGTAACGCCATCTTTTTTTGGCCCAACCGGTAATTTCCTGCCGCACTTTGTGCATGTGGCCCCTTTTATATTTATCACCGCCGGCTTAATTGACTGCGGAAAAAAGGACTTGCAATATTTCTGTTCTGGCTGATCATCGATGCCGGTTTTGAGCTGAGTCAAAAATATAGCACTATTGCCGTAAGACTAGTTCCGGATTGGTTTGATGGAATGTTTCTGGAAAATACAAGAAGCTATTTTTTGAGTGGTACATACTGCCCCTTTGATATGACAACAATTATTACCGGCAATGTTCCGGCTTGCGCATTTTTACGTTATACCAACAACCGAAGGAGAAACTTATGAATTCTAAACTAGAACTTTTCAAAACTCTTCGATATGCTTGCCTGCTATCCGTAATAGTCCTTGGTTTAGCAACCATAGTCGGCACAGGTGGCAGCGATGATAATGACAATGAAGGAGGCAATAGAGGAGGAGGGAGCAGCGGTAACCTTAACTACCAAGGAAGCACTACACCGCTGACTAAGCTGTATTTCGAACATTTTGGTTCTTTTAATGGTGATAACATTATTGATCTTATCCTCGCTCCGGTGGCCGTCAATCGTAATGACGATTTTGTCCCGGACGGACGCTACGTCTATCTTTAAATGTTTTTTCCCTCCTCTTCTGTAACTCCCGGAACTTATACTTGGTCATACAGCGAAGAGGCGGGGACTTTTTCTGATTGGTCGGATATCATCATAGTGGTCAACGGAAATGAAGACTGGCATGAGTTGAGTGGTGGGACCGTCACAATCGCAAAAAATGGATCTACTTATACCATAAACGGCAATGCAACTACTACACTAGGGCCCGTTACTTTTGACTATGTCGGACCTCTGACCGCTAATTGGTAATTATTCTCGACTCCCAATGGTAGGAGAAGCTTATGAATTATAAGTCAACAGTATTCAAAACTATTCGTTATACCTGCTTGCTTGCCGTAATTGCCCTTGGCTTTGTAACCATAATCGGAACAGGTGGCAGCAGTGATAATGGCAATGGTGGAGGTGGCAGAAGTGATATTGACAATGCTCATGGTGTTGGCGGCGGAGACACATATACCAACCCCATCGGCATGACGTTCAATTACATCGAGCCCGGCACTTTCATGATGGGCAGTCCCTCCGACGAGCCTGGCTTCTATAGCGATGAAACCCAGCACCAAGTGACCCTTTCTCGTGGTTATCACATGCAGACGGCGCCTGTGACCCAGGGTCAATGGGAGGCAGTGATGGGTGACAACCCGTCAGTTTTTACGGGTTGCGGTAGTGATTGTCCTGTTGAGCAAGTATCCTGGTATGATGTGCAGGATTTTATTTCAGCGTTGAACGCTCTTGAAGATACGGATCGTTATGCGTTGCCTACGGAAGCACAGTGGGAGTACGCAGCACGAGCAGGTAGCGCGACGGCGTTTGCCAACGGCCAAATAACAGGGACCAAAGGCAGTCACGATCCGGTTTTGGACAGCATGGGGTGGTATATTTTTAATTCGCATGCCGATCATTCTATCAGGGGGTCGGAGGGTAGAGGAACGCACCCGGTAGCCCAGAAGGATCCCAATGCCTGGGGGTTGTATGACATGCATGGCAATGTATGGGAGTGGGTTTCGGACTGGTATAGTAAGTATCCATCCTCAGTGGTGACTGACCCTACGGGCCCATCATCTGGCACCAAACGGGTGGTGCGCGGCGGCAGCTGGCTCAACGATGTCGAAGGCTGCCGTTCCGGCGCCCGCGAGAGAGCCAATCCTGGTGACTGGAACGCCAACCTCGGATTCCGGCTTGCGATCCTTCCAATAGACAATCAATAGGGTGTGGCTCTTTTGCGATAACTTTAGACACCTGAAATCACAGAAAATATTGGCTTTACAGCACTGACCCGTTGACGACTTCTGCCGGGATATTCTATCCCGCATGTCATAAGTGGCCTT
>PWHM01000041.1 GCA_003554915.1 Candidatus Nealsoniibacteriota bacterium | reverse complement strand
TCCTGCTGGTGATAGGTGAACTCGAGAGTATGCCGGACTCTTGCTCCCGCTATTTTTGCACGAATTAGGAAAGACTCGCACCCCCAGCTTACAATCTCTGAATCGCGGGGAGTTCGCTGAGAAACCCCGGCGGCGAGATAATACAGTGACTCCAGTAGATTAGTCTTGCCCGCAGCGTTGTCCCCCACAATTATGTTTAATCCAGGGGCAGGCTCGAAAACTAACTCGCCGTAGCTGCGGTAGTTACGCAGGAATAGCTTTTCGACGTACACTGCGAGGCTTCATCCCCATCTCATTTCTCTTGCACTACGCGAAAACGTCCAGCTCCCTCAACTTCAATCAGATCCCCTTCTTGCACCTTCGATGTTCGCTGTTGGTGGACTTGTCCGTTTAGTTTGACCAGACCATCCTGTATAAGGCGTTTGGCCATACCTCCAGTACCCGCTATACCTGCCAGCTTCAGAAATGAATCCAGCCGGAGTGGTTGCTGCAGGTTAACGGTAATGTCTACCGCATCTTCACCGTCACCATTGGTGTTGCAGATAACTGGTCACCGCCCCCCTAACAGCCGCTCTGCTAGTCGCGCGCCTTCATCGGCAGCACCACGTACAGGTATTCTTCAGAGCCCACTGCCTGCATTTGTGCCGCATTTTCCTGATCTGTAAAACTGAAAGTTATCTGGTCGGTATCCATATTGCTGACACCTTCCATTAGATACTTGGCCTGAAATAGTATGTCCAACTCCTCGCCCTCCAGCTGACCCTGTATTTCGTCATAAGCTTCTCCCAGCTCCGGCGAGCGCCCCTTTAATATGAGTTTGTCCGGTTTAATATGTAGGTGGATCGGCCTTGCTCCTCCCTGATGTTCTTCAGCAAGCAGGGCCGTCCGCTCACAGGCACCGGCGAAGTCTGCACGGTCAAAGGTCATATGAGTAGCATAATCCTGTGGTTTGGGTACCATGGTCAGCACATCTGGGTATTTGCCCTCCAGTGTAACTGTGGCGAATTTCACGCCGTTGCTCATCTCAAAGAAAACGTGGTTTTCAGAAAGAGATATTTCCACCGAATCTACCGCATCCACCTGGTTTAGCATGCGCAGAAGATCCTGGGTGCTCTTTTTAGGAAGTACCAGTTCCAGACTCTCGGGGGTATGTCCCGGAACTTCGGTCTCATAAACGGCAACCCGATAGCCATCTGTGCCTATGGTCTGCATGACGCCTTCAGAAAAATCCAGATTCACCCCACTTATTATGGGCATAGACTCGTCGGTAGATGCCACAAAGGCCGTCTTGGTTAGCTCATCCTGCAGCACTCCAGATGAGATGGAAAATGCGCTGCTTTCATCTGCCGTGGGCAGATTTGGAAACTGGTCCGGGGGATACCCGTTGAGCACAAACTCAGAATTTCGCCAGGTGATAACCGCCTGATAGCGATCTTCTGGCGCAGTCAGGGAGATTTCTCCCTCGGGAATCTTGCTGACTATGTCACGCAGCTGCTGTCCCGGTAGTACCAAAGCTCCGGGCATCTCAACATCAGCAGCTACCACGCATTCCACGCTCTTTTCCAGATCAGTTGCTGACAGGTGGACAATATCCTCCTGCGCGGTCAGCATTATCCCGGTCAGTACGGGATGGTTGGTACTTCTGGAGATGGCCTGATAAACGGTTTGCAATCCGAATTCCAAAGGCCCCTGTTGAGTTTGCAGCTTCATGAGATTCACACCCTTTCTGTTGTGGTTTGCGAGTACAGCTGCACAAAACTGCTGTTACTTAATAATAGAGTAACTATAGTAGTAGTAGTAGTAGTGCTGTGGAAAGTGTGTAAAACCACCTCGATCTCCCTCGCTGCTTTCGCTGAAGGCTGTTTACAAGATGTTTATTTCTTTTCGCGACTTTCCACACAATCAACAGTAACCCAACTGAAGTCAAGTTATCCACGAGTTAGTAACACCTTATATATAGGTTGTTCGCAAACTTATCGACAGGTCCTGCCTGCAGCGGTCAATATTCGACTGTTTGGCTGGAAAGAAGCGGATAGGCGGGCTCAGAGGTTAGCGCCCGCCTTTCAACTGACGCTTCAGTTCTTGAAGAGTCGACTGCATCTTGGGATCCTTTTCGGTTTTTTCCTGTATCTTTTTACAGGCGTGAATAACTGTACTGTGATCGCGGCCGCCAAATTCTTCTCCGATTTGAGGCAATGAAGATTCAGTCAGCTGGCGACACAGGTACATTCCCACTTGACGGGGGAAGACGATCGCTTGTGTCCTCCGCCGGCCTTTCAGCTCATCAATGGTGATATCATAGTAATTAGAAATGGTTTGCTGTATATCTGGGATGCGCACGGGTTCATTACTCTGCTGGGGAAGCAGATCGCGTAGCGCCTCATC
Source organism: Candidatus Nealsoniibacteriota bacterium (assembly GCA_003554915.1). Classification (GTDB taxonomy): domain Bacteria; phylum Patescibacteriota; class Minisyncoccia; order Minisyncoccales; family PWPS01; genus PWPS01. Next base: position 2,011 of record PWHM01000041.1, on the reverse strand, counting down.
AGCCAATTCCATATTGATATTCTGCTGACGTAGCGAGGAGAACGCTACCAGACGTACGAGAGCACCTTCAAGTTCCCGAATGTTGCTAGTGATGCTCTCGGCTATGTAACGCAGGACCTGGTCGGGAACGTCCAGCTGTTCGGCCTGTGCCTTTTTTCTGAGTATTGCAATCCGCGTTTCAAGATCCGGCGGCTGAATGTCAGAAATCAGCCCCCATTCAAAGCGGGAGCGCAGACGCTCTTCCAAGGTGGGTATTTCCTTTGGTGGTCGATCACTTGAAATGACGATCTGGCGGTTTGCTTCGTGCAGTGCATTAAACGTATGAAAAAACTCCTCCTGAGTCCTCTCTTTGCCGGCGAGAAATTGGATATCGTCGATGAGCAGAACGTCAACAGTGCGATACCGATTCCGGAAGCTCACCGTTTCTGTATCGCGAATGGAGTTGATAAGTTCGTTGGCAAAGCGCTCAGAGGAGACGTACACAACATTTCGGGAAGGCTTTTCGTTCAGCACTGTGTGAGCTATGGCCTGCATCAGATGAGTTTTGCCCAGGCCTACTCCGCCGTACAAAAACAGTGGATTATAAGCCAGTGCCGGAGCCTGAGCCACTGCCAGAGAGGCCGCGTGGGCCAGACGGTTACTGCTGCCCACAACGAAATTGTCAAAAGTGTACTTGGGGTTTAGCGACGAACCGACTGAAGTGGCGCTGCGCTTCGTGGCACCGGCCGCAGCGGATTGTTTTGCCCCAGAGGCGCTATCGGGGTTTCCGTCCTCGCCGTATGAATAATCGCCAGAGCCGCGAGAGTTTTGGGGATTATCCGCCTCGGCGACGTCGACTATCAGATCCAACCCCAATTCCGCCCCCATTACCTCATACAGGGCATCCTCCAAAGCTGAAGAGTAATTTTCGCTGATCCAGGTCTTGGCGAACTCGTGAGGAACGGCGACAATCAGCTTCTGCTGATGGGGATTGACTTCGACTGCTTCAGAATTGCGTAACCATGTTTCAAAGCTGGGGCGTAGTACCTCTTGTCGTACGAGATCCAGTGCTTTTTCCCAAATCTGTTCGGCGTCAAACGACATTGGAATTCCTCCATAATACAACTGCCTGCGGCACCCGGTTGTCCTGCCGGGTACGGCTAACATTACCGCTGAACTGCTCTTTGGCGTTACCCGAGCGAATTATGTGGATGATGAAGCTTTTTAGAAAAAGGCGCGGGACAAAACCAGCAAAGGAATTTGGTTGGCGGTGCATCCCGATGCCCATCCTGATAGATTACCCTCACATTGATGCTGTAATTTACATCTTAGTTGTTTCTTCAAGTCATCCACAAGCACGAAGAAACGTGTTGTGATAACCCATAAGCTGCTGAGGCTTAATCATCCCCTTCACATTCCTTCTAAGTCGAAGCAGGTCGTAATTTGCGGCATATATCCTCATTCATCGTCAAACCATAAACATTATCCACATCTAGCTGTGGAAAACCCCATAATAAGCTGTGGATAGTTTTGCTGTGCCTGTGGACAGATGTTGATAACAGCGGCGAAACAAAAATCTCCGGCGGCTTAATTGGATCTTCTGCTGCCGAAGAGGCCGAGGCAACCGACCCACAGGTAGGTTGTTGGTGCTTAACGTGACAGATTTGACCCTCACTGCAACTTTACTATTTCTCGGGATTACGGCGAATTCCTTTCGTCAAGGCGACAATGAAGCAGCGGACTGACTCAGGGTGGTTAGTTGACACCAGTGGCGGGGCGAAATATAATTGCGAGTGCATATCAGCTAAGGATTAGCGTGGTATTTTTGTGGGTATCTTGCCTTTTGGGGAGGGGGTGCGGCGATGAAAAGAACTTACCAGCCCAGCAAAAGAAAGGCCAAGCGCAAGCACGGTTTTCGCAAGCGAATGAAAACCAGGGCCGGTCGTAGGGTCCTAAAGAGGCGTCGCCGCAAGGGCCGCAAGAGATTAGCCAAGTGACAATGCGACGTTGAGCAAAGCGCAAACTGCGGACT
>PWHM01000051.1 GCA_003554915.1 Candidatus Nealsoniibacteriota bacterium | reverse complement strand
GAGCTTCTCCGAAAGGGGTATTTGCGTTCTGAAGTAAAAAATGCTGAAACGCCTCCGAGAGTCCTCTCAGTGAGGGTATTTTCATTCTAAGGTAGAATTGGCGTTCAATTTTTACCCCGTACTTTTGCGTAGTACGGGGCCCCTCGGGATCACATCACTCAACACCCTCTTTTGAAGAACCACTTCTCAAGAATCGCCAGCGGCGATTCGGAGGTTGTTCGCTCGCTGATTTATTTTGGTGAAACCAAAAACCATGCTAAATCAGCTCCGCGGACTTCTTCAAAGAGGATGTTTTTGTTCTGGGGGAAGAAAAGTGCCAAATTACCTGCGAGGGTTTTTTTCGAAAGGGGTGTCTTCGTTTTAATACTCAATCAATAGAAGTTTCTCAAAGACGACACCCTCATTTTTCTAAAGTTTAAAATTATCTCCGAGAGCTTCCTCGAAAAGGTATCATTTAAAAGACTTATTCCGCCCCATTCCCGCCCCAGGGGCGGGAAGCCGGGGCTCCTTCGAAAGTTTTAGCATAAGTAGATAATTAAAGAGATCCTTCGCTTCACTCAGGATGACCATACCCCCTGTCATTCTGAAGGAGCGAAAGCGACTGAAGAATCTCTTGAAATAACGGCAAATTGCGTTCTAAGGTAAAAAAGTGCTGAAGGAGTTTTTCCTGCCTCTTACGCTTTTAAATATTCCTTTTTTATTGTAAAGTTAAGTAGATAGTTTAGTGTTTTATAAGATATAAGATAAGCGGATCCGTATGAAATTTTTTTATGCCGTTTCGATTCTTGCCGGAACGATGATCGGTGCCGGACTTTTCGCTCTACCGTATATAACAACCCAAGTCGGAGCAAAAGTAATTTTGCTCTACTTTTTATTTTTAGGTTTTATTGCGATGGCAATACATCATTTCTTAGGAGATGTAGCTTTGAAAACGGAAGATAATTTAAGATTTCCCAGTTTCGCCGGGACTCATTTGGGGCAATGGGCTAAAAAATTAACCTTTTGTACCGGAGTTATAGGACTTTCCGGATCTATTTTGGCCTATATCATCTTAGGTGGAGAGTTTCTATCCGGTTTGTTTAATTCTATTTTCGGAGGTGGGGCTTTTCAATATTCTTTGGTTTATTGGGCTCTTGGAGTTACTTTAATATTTTTCGGAATAAAGGCGATTGAAAAAATTGAATTTTTGGGGATTATTGGTTTTATGATGGTTTTAATTCTTATTCTCTTTCGAGGATGGGGAGAGATTGATTTCAGTTCCGTATTGGAAATCGGTGAAGGTTTTCAGGGAGATCTCTTTTTACCGTATGGAGCGGTGCTGTTTTCACTTTGGGGAGCGGCTTTAATTCCGGAAGTCGAAGAAGAGCTCGTCGGTGAAAAAGAGAAATTAAAGTGGGTTGCCCCGGTCGGAGTCGGTCTTTCCATCTTGATTTATATTTTTTTCATATTCGTTATTGTCGGAATTACCGGAATGGAAACTTCAGAGGAAGGTATTTTAGGCCTCATAGGGCATCTGGATAACGGTGTTATCGGACTGGCTTTGATTTTCGGGCTTTTGGCCACCTTCACTTCTTTTATCACTCTGGGACTTACCTTAAAAAAGATTTTATGGTATGATTTGGGAGTTCACGAAAAAATATCTTGGGCGATAGTTGCTTTTGTTCCCATAGCAGTTTTTTTAATGGGAATTGACAGCTATATACATGTAATTTCTTTCGTCGGGGCTATGCTCTTGGCCATAGACGCGATACTTATCACTCTCATGTATCAGAAATACAAGCCCGCAAAATACAAGTTTTTGACTTATCCGATAATCTGCGTCTTTGTCTTGGGGATAATTTATAATATAATTTATAACAAGGAGATAATTTTAAGTCTTTTTTAAAATGCCATTTCTTGAAATAGCCATTTTCCTACTTTCCTGTTTTGCGATAATAATCTCCAGCAAATGGGTTATCGGCTCGCTTTCCAAGCTGGCAAGATCCTTGGGCTGGAAAGAGTACGTGGTGGCTTTTTTCACCATTTCTTTGGGGGCGGTCTTACCCGAATTGACTATTGGTGTCAGGGCGGCAATCGAGGGAATACCGGAGCTTTCCTTGGGTAATATAATCGGACAAAACATAATACTTTTGACTTTTGCGGTTGCCGTTTGTAGTTTGGTGGTTAAGGGGATAGTGGTTCAATCAAGAACGGTCAGGGGAGGAACGGCTTTTGCCGCATTTTCTGTCACTCTTCCTTTTATCTTGCTTCATGATGGAAATCTCTCCAGGCTTAACGGGTTGATGTTGATTGCCGTCTTTTTATTGTATATTTTATGGCTTTTCAGGAAAGAGGACAGGTTTGTAAAAAATTATGCGTACGGCGGTGAAGAAATTGAAGGCACGACGGGCTACTTGAAGTACTTTTTAATGTTTTTGGGGAGCTTTATTTTGGTGGTTCTTTCGGCAGAAGGTATAATTTTTGCAGCTAAGGAATTTGCCGTTATTTTAAATGCCCCGGAAGCCCTCATAGGAATATTGTTGGTTGGTGCGGGGGTTGCTCTGCCTGAGATATACTTTTCCTTGAAATTGGCTACCAAGGGCAGATCCTGGATGATTTTGGGTGGACTGACGGGAGCGGTGGCTATGTCTTCTACGTTGGTTTTAGGAATAGTGGTTTTAATCAACCCGATAACGATTATTGACTTTTCCCCTTACGTTTTCAGTAGATTCTTTTTGATTTTGTCGGGAATTATTTTGTGGTTTTTCGTAAGGACGAGTAATAAACTGACAAAAAAAGAAGCCGTATTTTTATTCATAATCTATTTTTCATTTTTATTCACCGAACTTTACTTCGGTGAACTCTTCATATGACTTTTGAAACCGTACTAATTTTAATAATCGTTTTCGGTGCCTTTTTCGCTTTGTTTTGGATAAAAAAGTTAAAGAATGAGGCGGAACGAGAGCGAAGAATCAGAGATCTGGAGGACCACTTGAGTGAGCTGATAACCAAGCAGCTCAAGGAAGTCAGGGGAACGGTGGACGGAACCTCGGAAATCATGCATAAGCAAATCAAGTCCTTTACCAGGGAAACTGAAAAATTGAGGAGTGAGATAAACGATATTCAGGAAGCGATGGAGTCGGTCAGTTCTTTTCAGGAGTTTTTTAGGTCACCGAAGGCGAGAGGCGAGTGGGGGGAGGCCAGTCTGGAGCACATCCTACAAGAATATTTTCCTTCCGATTTTTATGAGTCCCAACATATGTTCGAGTCCGGAGAGCAGGTTGATGCGGTTTTAAAGCTTCCCAACAAAAAGCTTTTACCCATAGATTCCAAGTTTCCCTTTGATAATTACAGAAGGATGGTAGCCGCCGAAAGTGAAGAAAAAAAAGAAAAGCTGAGAAAAAAGTTTTTGAAAGACGCCAAAAAGCAAATTACCGATATAGCCAACAAATACATTCTACCTTCCGAGGGAACGGTTGAATTCGCCATAATGTATATTCCGGCGGAAGCGGTTTACTACGAAATAAATATGAAGCGGGATATAGACGTAGTTGAATACGCCCACTCCAAGAAGGTTATTTTAGCTTCTCCGAATACGATATTCTTAACCTTAAAATCGGTTGAGCATTGGTTCAGAGACACCCAGATATCTCGAAAAACCCAGGAAATCATTAAAAGTATTTCTAAAATCCAGAAGGATTCTCAAAAGCTGAAAGAGGATTTCAGAAAATTGGGAAATCATCTGGATAACGCCAAATCGGCCTACGAACGTTCGGACAAGAGACTGGGAATGTTCGACGAAAAGGTGGAAGGGTTGATGGATGAAAAGGACGTCGAGAAGCTTGATGAGGATTAAATTTGCTAATATTTCCTCTTTCTGTTACAATAATCAAGGTAATTAATCATTAAATTCATATGTTTGCAGTAATAAAAACGGGTGGAAAGCAATACAAGGTCTCCGAGGGAGACGTCTTGGATGTTGAAAAATTAGAAAAAGAAGAAGGTGAAGAAATAGTTTTTAATGAGGTTCTGCTTTTGGAAGGTGATGAAACTAAAATTGGAAAGCCGACTGTTGATGGAGCTTCTGTAAAAGCGGAGGTGATAAAGCAGGGTAGAGGAGAAAAGAAAATCGTTTTCAAATACAAACCGAAGAAAAGACAAAGCAAGAAAAAGGGTCACAGACAACCTTTTTCCAGAGTTGAAATTAAGGAAATAGCCACTAAATAACGCCAACCTACTTACAAAGCATTGCTAAAACCGCCCCCCTGGGCGGTTTCTTAATTCAGGTTGAGTTGAATATAATATTTTTCCGTTTCAGAAACGTCTTGTTTTTAGATGGTTTTTTGTTTATAATTCAATTGAATTAATTTAAGCTTATTAATATTAAAGAAAAATCTCAAAAAATAAAAAGTTTGATTGAAAACCGTTACCCGGTGGTGGGTTT
>PWHM01000023.1 GCA_003554915.1 Candidatus Nealsoniibacteriota bacterium | reverse complement strand
TTAACTTTAGCAAACTTAACCAAAAAGACAATAAAACACGGGCAACTTTAACTGAGATGCCTCTTTAAACAAGCTTTTCGAGACTAATTAGAAAGTATATTGACTTAGGTTTTGAAGCTGTTCCTCATTGAGCTGCTCCGCTTCTTCAACGGCTTCTTCTACGAGTTCCACGGGAACTTCAACGGTCTCTCCAAACTGAAGCCAGCCGGTGGAATGATCCAAGTTCTTCTGGATATAGTCCTCTATGAAAACTTTATGCTCGGCGGTAAGGTTTTCTCCGCCTCCACGGGTTTGCAGATGGCCTTCTAAGGCCCTTCGGGCCACGTGGGTTAGTCCATCACCTTGTTGGGCCGTAACTCCGTAAGAGGGGCCTTCAGCGGCTTCTTCTCCAAGCACAGCTTCTTCTCTTTCATCTTCTTCAATGTGGGCGATTCCGGTTTCTCCTTCGTCAACGTCTTCTTCCATGTCTTCTTCATCTTCGCCTGCCCCGTCGGGAACTTGTTCTCCTTCGGGGTCTTCTTCCGTGTCTTCTTCATCTTCGCCTGCCCCGACGGGAACTTGTTCTCCTTCGGGGTCTTCTTCCGCCGATTCTTCTATCATCTCCTCTTCGGCGGGTTCTTCACCACCCAAAGCCGGCAGATCGAAGTCGGCATCACTTCTTACTATTGCAAATCCTCCTATAGCTATTATAATAAGAATGAGAATAGCAATCGAAAAAAACTTTTCATTTTTAAATCCTTCGCCGGAACCGGGGTCAATAATATCTTTTCTCATAAGATTTTCGGTTAATTATTTTTAATTTCTCAAGCGTTAATATTATAAATTAAAATTTGAAAAAAAGCAAGCATATGGTATACATACGATAACTTTAAAAAAGAAGTAAATTATAAGTTAAATTAAAAAGTTATGGACGAAAAAAACGAATTGAATCAACGTCTTCCGTCGACCGTTTCCAATATATTTCTAATCATCCTCGTTGCCATGACCCTGGGAATAGCTTTCGGAACTTATCAGCTTCACGAGGAAATGGCCAGACTGGAAATTAAGCTGCAAAGAAGTGATATAATACACAGAACGGCAATAGAGGCAATGAAACAGCAAGGCATGCTTGACGAATTCATCAGCTTGGCGGACTTCACGGAAGAAGAGCGGGAGCAAATCAGAGCCTACGTAGAAGAAATAGCGGAAGAGGAGATAGAGATAGAAGACGGAGTAGAAGTAGATGACGAAAACGAAGAGTGAAATAAAGAGGGAGAAGTTTTCAAACTGGCTTTCGTCGGAGACATAATGCTTGATCGTGGAGTTTTGTATCAAGCCCGTCTCCACAATGACAACCTCTTCCCTTTTAGAAAAATAAAGCCGCGTTTGGAAGAAGCCGACCTGCTTTTCGGAAACTTGGAAAGCGTAATTTCGGACAAGGGCTTCGACCAGGGCGGCCCTTATTCTTTCAGAGCCCCTCCCAAGATGACGGAGGGGCTTGCATTTACCGGCTTTGACGTGGTTTCTCTGGCCCACAACCACGCTATGGACTGGACCGTGGAAGCTTTGATGGACAGCCGGGAAAGACTAAGGAAAGTGGGAATAAAAAGCGTAGGGGCCGGCCTGGACGCCTACGAACCGGTTTATATTGAGCTCGGAGAAACGACGGTTTCCTTTCTGGCCTACACCACTTTGGGTGCTCCCGGCTGGAGACCTACGGAAAATACGCCGGGCGTGGCGATGTACGATGAAGGGAAAGTGAAGAGTGGAATTGAAAAGGCCCGAAAAGAAGCCGATTTGGTAATCACCTCCTTCCATTACGGAATCGAGTACGAAACGGAACCGAGCCAAAACCAAAGATACATTTCTAAAAAGGCGATAGATACCGGAGCCGATTTGGTCATAGGGCATCACCCGCACGTAATTCAGCCCGTTGAAGAGTATAAAGGCGGAATTATCGCCTATTCATTGGGAAACTTTATCTTCGACCAGGGATTTTCGGAAGAAACGATGAGAGGATTGCTTTTGGAAGTATGGATTAGAGACGGAGAAATTGTAGATTGGGAAAAAGAAGTGGTGCCGATGAACGAGTATTTTCAGCCCCACTCCACTGAAAATTAATAAACAGTGAAATTGATTGGTAATAAAAGCCGCCCGACCGGGCGGTTTTAGTTGTGGGTCAGTAAAATTCCATTTGGCAACTCTTTACTTCTCTTTTATTGACAATTATGTTTATTTTCAGTAAAGTGTAAATACCAAGAAAGGAGGTTTTACAGTGAAAGACATAAGAAAGATGTACAAATTCGAAGTGCCGTCGAAGATTCTTTACTTCTGTAGTGAGTGTGGCCTCAACCCGATAAGGAAAGGGAGCTATAATCTTTATGAAGTAAATACCGGCACCTGTTGTCAATGTGGTTACGAAAGAGATCGGGAAGTCGTTATTTTGGAGAAAGTGGTAAGGTTGGATAATGAAATTAAAGAAAGCGTAAGATTGATTCAAGAAATAAGAAATACTTCCAGGGAGGTAATGATAGACGAACTGATACTACACAGAACTAAACAGTATGAAGACGAGTTCAAGGAATTGAACGACCCGGTCGACATAAGAAGGAAACTGCAGTTTTCGCTGGTTTTAGACAAAGAGACAGCTACGGATATTCTTGAAAAGCAAATCAAGAAAATAAAACAAAAAAGGGAGGAGCTGTTAAGTCAGATAAAAAGTCACCCGGCTTAAAAACCGGGTTTTTCTTTTGCAGCAACTTTCCGGCAAAAAAGCAAAAAGACGCTTTTTTGAAAAAGCGCCTTTTTTATTCTATCTTATAATCCGAAAAAATAAACTCTTACTTTTCCTTTTTGCGAAAATACCTTGAAAGTAAATAAAGGAGTATTCCGATTATGACCAGTAAAATAAGTATCAATAGCCAGCATCTTATTCCTTCTTCTTCTTCTGTTTCCTCGGTATCGGTTTCAAATATTTCTTCTTCATCGTCTTCTTCTATTTCTTCTTCTCCCCTGACTTCTCCTTCTTCCTCTCCGTTTTCAGTGACCTCTTCCGGTGTCGGTTCAAAGGCGGGCTCTTTTCTTTCAACGTCTTCTCCCAAAACTTCTCCTTCTTCCGATGTAGTAAAGTAATACCAGGAAGTAATCGTGGGAACACCGTCAAGATAGGAAGCTATGCGGTAATAATAAGTGGTGCTGGGCTGTAAATTGGACAAATCAATGTGATGGGAAGTGGCCTCTTGTTCGTTTTCACTGTAATTTTCAAAGCCGTAGGCGGGTGGTCCCACATTATAATCAAAAGCTCCCAGAGAACGTCCGTAAATAACCTTGCTTGTCGCCGGTAAGTTGGTTTCCCAGATAATAATTGCCCTTTCCGGGTAAACCTCTCTGCTTTCATTAAAAATTATCAATTCTTCATCTTCAGCTCCGGCAACTGCAACTCCGGCTGTTCCCGAAACGCCTCCCTCATCTATCGGATCCGACTCTTCATCATTAGTCTCATTTTCTTCTCCAATGGTAAATAAGAAATCAAATTCAACCTTCGAATTTTGGTACTCGTTACCCGATCCGGGTAGGAAGGGGATTGTAAATTGAAATTCTTTACTTTCTCCGCCGTCCAATTCACCCAAGTCACACTCATTATCTCCGGAAAGCTCTTCTACCGTCTTGAAACATGAATTTCCACCATTTTCTACGGAAAGCTTTAAATATTCCGCAAAACCTTCGTCCCCTTCAATATTTTTCGTTTCAACTCTCAACTCTTCTTTATTTTCAAAATTATTGGTTATAGTAATATCGGAAGAAGCGGTTTGGCTGGGAAAGAAGTTTTCCACTTCAAACAGGGGCTCGTCGGATTCTATTTCCAAGCCGTTTTCAGCTACAGCTAAAAAAGGCATCCCCACCAAAAAGGTGGTAAATATTAAAAATAAAATTGTTTTGGAAAATTTATTCATAGTTATTCCGTTTCTTCTTCACTTGAATCGTCATCATTGTCGCTCTCCTCATCGCCTCCGGAGTCATCGCCCGACCCTTCGTCTTCAGCATCATCATTGTCAGGGTTATCACTATTGTCCGCTCCGTCGGAATATTCATCTGTTTCGGAGTCATCATCTTCTTCATCTTCGCCTGCCCCGTCGGGAACTTGTTCTCCTTCGGGGTTATCGTCACTGTCATTGTCATCGCCATCACTATCGTCACTGTCATTGTCAGGGTCATCGTCACCAGTATCATCTTCATCCTTTTCTGTATCTTCACTATCGCCTGCCCCGTCGGGAACTTGTTCTCCTTCGGGGTCTTCTTCTCCCCTGACTTCTCCTTCTTCATCACTATCGTCTTCTTTTTTCTCTTCCTCTTCTTTTTGCTTTTCTTCCTCTTCGTCTTTATTTTCTGAAAGATCTTTATCCTCATCTGAATCTATTGAAGAATCTTCACTTTCATCTTCTTCTTCCTCAAGATCATCGCCTGCCCCGTCGG
>PWHM01000055.1 GCA_003554915.1 Candidatus Nealsoniibacteriota bacterium | reverse complement strand
GCTCTCGGCGATTAATTCTCAGCAAAGCTGAGAAACCATACTTAATCGCCTGTGAGGGTCCCTCAAAGAGAGAACCCTCAATCAGAAGAAGGAAGATTCCGCGGAGCTCTTGAAAGCAACAACCCGCTTATAAATAATATCCATTTTCATTATACAAAGCCCAAATATAATTTTGGAGAGGTTGAACCTCTCTTAATTTATAACAGTTAGACAAAAAAAGGCTCACGGAAATTATTCCGTGAGCTCTTCGATGTATTCTTTAATAATTCCCCCTTGATTCCTTAATTTTTCCAAGGCTTCACTTTCTATCTGACGAACTCTTTCCCGGGTAAGCCTCATAATTTTACCAATTTCTTCTAAAGTTCTTTTTCTTCCATCAAAAATCCCGAACCGTCTTAGCAAAACAAATTCTTCTCTTTCTTTCAATGTCTTAAAAATTTCACCGAACTCGTCCATGGATAAGTTTTCACAAGCTTCTTCCTCCGGATTCTCTCTTTCATCCTCCAGAAAATAACCAAGCTCTTCACTACCACTTTCATTGCTCACTTCTTTATTTAAAGAAATAGATCGGAAGAGAATGTTTTTTAGCTCAATTGCTTCTTCTTCAGAGATGTTCATCTCGCTGGCCACTTCTTCCATCGTCGGCTCTTTTCCATTTTTTTCGGCCAAATCTTGAAAAGTTTTCGAAAATCTACTCATCTGCTCGCACTTATGGACCGGAAGTCGAATCGTTCGATCATAGTTGTAAATTTCTCTTCCAATTTTCTGCTCTATCCAAAACGTGGCATAAGATGAAAATTTAGTTCCCTTTCGCCAATCGAACTTTCCAACAGCTTCCAAGAGCCCTATATTGCCAGCCTGAATCAAATCCATAAACTCTAATTTTTTCGCTTTGCCTGAAAATTTTTTAGCCACCCAAATTACCAGCTTCAAATTCATGTGTACCATCTGCTGTCTGGCTTCTTTATCGCCATTTTCTACTCTTTTCATTAACTCCTTTTCTTCTTCTCTCCTAAGCTGTTTGTCGCCGGAAACTTTTCCCACTCGTGAAAAATAACTATCCGAAACTTCGTTGCCAGAATAACTATTCATTTTTTCCTCCCTCCTTAATTAAATTTTTCACGAACAACTATATTTTAATCCCTTTATTCTTAATTAAAATTATAATAATAATCACTTGAATAATCAAATAGAACCGGCTTTAATTTTGGAGAGGTTCAACCTCTCTAAAATCTCTTTTTAAGAAGTTTTTGCACTTATAAATAATATGCATTTTTGCCTGTGTGGGATTAAGCCTTGCATAGCTGCATAAAATATTCCACCTGTAAACACAATTCAGGTTAGTGCTTAATACTGATAAAAAAAGAGGGTGGTATTTTACTTTCCACCCTCCAAATTTTTTAAAGAGGAGAATCCTCTGATAACTCTATCTCCTCCAGGGCTTCTCCCATAAATTCCGGGAGATCCTCCAAAAGGGGGGATGAATTTTACCATCTGGTCGATTGTGGTGATGGAACTGTAATCCACCACCCAATCATATTGCCGAATTAATTGTACCACCCCTTTTCTGGGTACTTATCCTTCCAATAATTTCTTCCGGAGAGCCCTCTCCGGCGCCGACTACGAACATAACCCACTCTATAGCCGGTGCTGTTGAGCTGGTCTCTATAACCCAAGTTTCTTTCCCATAATCTCCGGAGCTCACCAGAACTCCTTGAATAGGGAATCCTTCTTGGTTGGAGTGGGCGGTAACTTTATCTTTATATTTTCAATAAGCAAAACCACCCGGAAACGGGTGGCTTCATTTTGATTGTCGGGCCGCCGGGATTCGAACCCGGAATCACACGAACCCGAATCGTGCATGTTAGCCGTTACACCACGGCCCGAATATATTTTTCAGAAAAATTTTAGTTCTGTACTTCGAAACGAACTCCCAAAACTTCACTTTCTTCTTCCCTACTTCTGTCGTGGGTCTTATAAATATCTTTCAAAATTTCCTCCTTTTCTTTTTCGGGATAACCAAAGTGGCTGGCCGGTAAATCTTTTATAATCTCCTTGAAGCTATTATAGATAAAAATACCCTTTACCGTAACCGTTTGTCTTTCCCTGAAATCGGGAAACTTCAAAAACTCGATTTTGTCACCCAATTTTAAGTTTTCCACTTCCTTATCACGAAGAAATAGCTCGACTATCTTTTTTCCTTCTTTAACATTGTTAAAATCTTTTTTTTGTAGTTTTTTCGTAATAGCCATAGATTTCTTTTTTGATCTTAATAAAATCAAATCTTTTCACCTGTACCTATATCTTATCACACCACTTTGTTAATTAAAATACCTCTAAAGAACTAAAGGATAAATCGTAAATTGATAAAAAGAACATACGCCCCATAGTTTCGTATATTTTTTAATACAACCCATCTTGTCTTTCGTCACTAAAGATACAAAAACAAAAACCCCACTTTTAAAGTGGGGGCTGAGCTAAAAGGGTCATCCAACCAAGGTTGATAAAAAATATTCCTCAGCTTTTCCTTTAATTCTTCAGCTGCTCCAAGCTTTTCCAGCTCGTCAAAAAGGGCAAAATAATGATCTCTATATGCTCTCCACTTCGAGTCCTGCCACTCTCCGGAAAACTCATAACTTCCGCTTCTGATTAAACTCAGTTCTTCGCCGGTGGCCAGAATTTCCAACATTTCTTTTTTTACATTTTTTCTAACTCTGCTGTCAAAATCTTCAATTTCCCGATTATAATTAGCGGAATCAAAGATATCATTCCATTTCAAATGAAAACTGCTCTTCTTTCGGTTTTCAATAAAAAGATAATCTTTTTCTCCGTCAATTATATATTGCCTGTTTAAAGCCCGGATGTGATTCAATTCGTGAATCAGAACGGATAAAAATTCATCGGGAAAATCTCTATCAAAAGCAAGCGGATACACACTGACGATGATCGGTTCTCTTTTTGAATCTTTTTCGATCGGATTTTCAAGTATCGGATATCTGACACTCATTATTCGTCGGGCTTTCTGCTTTCTTACATATCTAAATGTTGCATTCTCGGGAACCTCATACCCTTTCTCTTCCAAAAGTACAACCTTACTTTCCAAATAGATCTGCCGAAAAGAATCTTGGCTCGCTATTTCATAAGTAACCGGCCAGTTCGGGGTAAAGAAAGCCATTGCTAACAAAAACAAAAAGCTGAAGAAAAGTAGTTTTTTCACTCGAAGCACCTCCTTTTTTTAATGTGCACTTTACTATACGATAAACAACACTAAAAGTAAACCCACGGTTAAAATCAAATGTCCACTTCTTTCAGTTTTTGAATTCTCTCTTCCAGAGGTGGATGAGTAGCGAAAAGCTTATGAATCCATTTCTGTCCTTCGTCGTCATCCTCCCTGAAGGGGTTCATGATATAAAGATGAGCGGTTGCGTCGCTGGCCGCCTTCATGCTTTTGGGATAGCTCTTTATCTTTTCCAAGGCGTCAGCCAAAGCTTGAGGGTGCCTGGTCATAAGGGCCGCCGAAGAATCGGCCAAGTATTCCCTTTTTCTGGAGACGGCCAATTTTATCACCGTAGCGATAAGCGGAGCCAGCAGGGCAACCACCAAAGCGAAAATCAAGGTAATCAGCCCTCCCTTCCCCCTTCCTCTTCTCCCGAACATAGTCGATCGCAAAAATATTCTGGACATAAGAGCAACCGTGGCCGCTAAAACGACAACTACGGTAGAAAGTAACACGTCTCTGTTTTTTATATGAGAAAGCTCATGAGCCAAGACCGCTTCCAGCTCACTTCTATCCATAACCCTTAAAAGACCTTCGGTTACGGCGATTACGCTATTTTCGGGATTTCTACCGGTAGCGAAGGCATTGGGCTGACTTTCTTTCAAAATGAAAAGTTCGGGCATCAGCATTCCTTCCGAAATAGTCAAATTTTCAACAATTCTGTAATACTCGGCATAATCTTCCCTTTTCGCCTTTTTCGCCTTGGACATTCTCAAAACCAACTTGTCGGAATAAAAATAAGAGTAAAAACTGGAAAAAATACTAACAATCAATCCGACCCAAAGAAATATATAACTTCCGGTGTAATAAGAAATTCCCCAACCTACAGCCACCACAAAAAGGGACATCAAAGTCAAGTATATCCAAGTTTTCAAGATATTGGATTCTTTTTCTCCGTAAAAAGTAGCCATTTCAGATCAAGTTAAAAGCTGACTTTCACGTTTTCTCTTTCTCCTTCATCGGCCTCAAAGAACTTTTCTTTTTCATAACCCAAAGTGGAAGCTACGAGGTTATAGGGAATCGACTGAATTTTAATGTTGAAAGCCTTCACATTACGATTGTAGAAGCGTCTGGCCGCCTGAACCTTATCCTCGGTATCTCTTATTTCCCTTTGTAATTCCAGAAAGTTTTCCGAAGCCTTCAAGTCCGGATAATCTTCGGAAACGGCAAAGAGTGATTTCAAAGCACCTTT
>PWHM01000111.1 GCA_003554915.1 Candidatus Nealsoniibacteriota bacterium | reverse complement strand
GCGGAGGTCAAAAAGAAGCTTTCGGCTTTAAACAAGCAGGTTAGTGTGATAGAATCACTTAAAAGTGAAATTTCTGAACTCGAAGAGCTTCTAAGTCTTGATTTGGATGCAGAGATGCAAAAGGAAGTTTCAAAGAAATTGGACGAACTGGAAGAAAGGGTAAAAGAAAAGGAAAAATTATTCTATCTTTCCGGAAAATGGGACGACAAGGACGCCATAGTTGAGATTCATTCCGGAGCCGGAGGTAGGGACGCCGAAGACTGGGCGGCGATGCTAAAGAGAATGTATTTCAGATATTGTGAAAAAGCGGGATACTCGGTGAAAACGATAACCACTTCTTACGGCGAAGGAGGTGGTCCGGAAGGAAGAATAGGTATAAAGCATATTTCTTTCCGGGTTTCAAACAGCCACGTCTACGGCCACCTTAAAAAAGAGTCCGGAGTACACAGATTGGTCAGAATTTCCCCCTTTTCCGACAAAGACATGCGCCATACTTCTTTTGCCAAGGTCGAGGTTTTGCCTCATTTCAATTTAAAAGATATCGAAGTGGATTTAAAAGACGAGGACTTGCAGGTGGACACCTACAGAGCCTCCGGTCCGGGAGGCCAGCACGTAAACAGGAGGGAAACGGCGGTGAGAATAACCCATGCTCCTTCGGAGATCACCGTTTCCTCTCAAAGTGAGCGAAGTCAAGCTAAAAATAAGGTGGAAGCTTTGGCCATTTTGAAGTCGAAGCTGCACAAGAAAAAAGAAGAAGATCGAAAGGAAAAACTGAATGAGGCGAGGGACGACACTTCGGCCAGCTGGGGAAACCAGATCAGGAACTACGTACTCCATCCTTATAAATTGGTCAAAGACACCAGGACCGACTTGGAGACATCCGACCCGGAAGCGGTTTTGGAAGGCGACTTGGATCAATTTATTGAAGCGGAAATAAAATTAAACCAATAAAATGGTTAATTTAGAAGAAGTAAAAAAGAAAAAGCAGGATTTTGAAAGAATTATAAAAAAACACGATTTAGTGTTTGTGGTTTTATATGGCTCGGTTGCAAAAGAAGAAGCAAATTCAAAAAGCGACTTGGATTTTGCAGTTTTAAAAAAAGATAAACCCTCACTAAAAGAAATTACGGAGCTAAATTGTGAGTTTATGGATCTGTTTTCCTATGAGGTTGATGTTAAATTTTTAAATCAAAAGAGTCCTTTCTTCAAGTATCAAGTAATGAAAGATTCTGTATTTTTAGCCGGTGACAGGAGAAGCTATTATTCTTTCAGAATGTACTCCTTTAGAGACTACTGCGATAGTTTTAAGTTGATGGATTTAAGAAAAAAAATAACCGACAATAGGCTTAAAGATCTATCTAACATATAATAAATATATGGACAAGCAGTTAATAGAAGAAAAGATAAATTTAATAACCAGAGACCTTAGTAGATTAAGGCAATTTTCAGATGAGAAATTAGAAAATATAGCAGAAGACTTTATCAAATATTCTGCATTAAAAAACATATTGATGGAAATCATCGGTAGAGCTATCGATGTAAATTCACATATAATAGCAGAAAGCTCAATAGAAGAAGACCCTAAAAATTATCGAGAAACCTTCCTTCTTTTAGGAAAATTTAATATTTTACCCGATTATTTCTCGGAAGAGATTTCTAAAAGTGCTGGATTTAGAAATGCAATAGTTCATGATTATGATGAATTAGATAAAGTAGAAATTTATAAAACTGTTGGTGATGCCATAAGGCAATATAGAGATTATTGTGAATATATTTTGGACTATTTAGAAAGCAAATAATTAAAAAATAATAATTCGTAATTAACCCTGTGAAATATTGCAAAGCAATCTTTCGACAATATCGAAAATTTCACAGGGTGAAAAATTCAAAATTAAAAAGATGATAACTTTTGAAAAGGTAACAAAAACATATCCACCGCATAAAAACAAAACCGAAACTTTGGTTTTAAACGAAGTCTCTTTTCAAGTTGAAAAAGGGGAGTTTCTTTCCATAGTTGGCGCTTCTGGAGCCGGAAAGACCACCTTGATAAAATTAATTTTGAGAGAAGAAGATGTGACCAACGGGAAAATTTTGTTTGACGGGACTGACATATCGACTATTTCTCGCAGAAAACTCTACAAATTGAGAAGAAGAATAGGGGTAATATTTCAAGATTATAAATTACTTTGCTCGAAAACCGTTTATGAAAACATAGCTTACGCCTTGGAAGTGACCGGGGCTCCGAAAGAAGAGATAAAGAGGGACGTACCGGAGGTTTTGGAGATAGTCGGACTGACCGAACAGGCGGAGCAATTCCCCGAACAGCTCTCGGGAGGTGAGTCTCAAAGGGCGGCAATAGCCAGGGCACTGATACACGACCCGGACGTTATCTTGGCCGATGAGCCCACGGGTGATATAGACCCCTATCATTCCAAGAATATAATTAATTTGCTTAAAAAGATAAATAAAGCGGGAACCACCGTTTTGCTTGCCACCCACGACAAGGATATAGTCAATCATCTCGGAAAGAGAGTTATCACTTTGAGAGATAAAAAGGTGGTAAGTGATGTAAAAAACGGTCGCTTCAGACTTTAATTAAAAACATATGTTTACCTCAATAAAAAGATCTTGTAAATTGGGTTGGAAAAATTTCAAGAGATCCGGAGGACTTTCTCTGGTGGCAATTGTCGTTTTGGTAGCTACCGGTTTTTTGGCCACTTCTTTACTCTTGGCCAGGGAAGTTTCCGAAGACGTTATTGAAGACATCGAAGCCAGTGCGGATATAAGTGTTTATTTCAATTTAGCTACTCCGGAAGAACAAATCTTGGAGATAGGGGAGGATTTGGAAAACGAATTTAATCTTTTGGGTGTAGATTACGTTTCTCGGCACGAAGCTTTGGAAAGTTTTCGTGCTCGTCACGGTGACAACGAGGTTCTGATGGAGGCCCTGGACGAAGTCGGAAATAGATTTGCCGCCACCCTGAATATTAAAGCCGGGGAGGTGGAAGACTACAGAGCCATATCCGATTACGTTCGCAGTAATCATTCGGGAATCGTCGATGAAATAGATTTTTATAGAAGAAAAGAAGCGATAGAATCCATATTCGACATCACCTCAAGGGTCCAAAAATCACTGCTCGTTACCGGAGTAATATTAGCCTTGGTTTCCGTATTCATAGTTTTCGGAACAATCAGGCTTTCCATCTACAGCCTTAATGAAGAGATAAAAATAATGAAGTTAGTGGGAGCTTCCAACTGGTTTATGCGGGGCTCTTTCATAGTTCAAGGATTTATTTTGGGCCTGATCGCCAGCGTAATCTCCCTTTTGTTGCTTTTTGCCTTGGCGGCTTTGATGAGTCAGGGATACAACCCCTTCGGAATGGATCTCGATCTCCATATATTCGGTAACCTTTCCTTTATTCTGATATTACAGTTTTCCGTGGGAATCGGGCTCAGTGTACTCTCCTCATTAATTGCGGTGAGAAGATACTTGAAAGTTTGACAAGTTGAAGCTTCGAAACTTATCAAAGTTGATTTTCTTTTTTCCAGGTGATAATCTGCTTAAAAGGGGCGGTAAAAAAAATAACTAAAAAACATGAACAAAAAATTAATTTGGGGAATAATAGCCTTGGTAGCGGTAGTCATAATCGCCGGAATTATTTTCGTAGTTGAAAGGGAGGAAAGCCGTCAGCCGGGAGACGAAGAGAGAGAAATGGAAGAGGCGGTTGAGGAAGATATTATTTTTAGCGTCGAAGATGAGCTTCTCTATGCGGATGATCTGATTCTCCGGATGGAAGAAGACGGAGAAGAGGCGGATGAATTCAGTAGTCGTTATGAAGAATTGGAAGAGCGACTTCAGAACTTAATAGATGATTATCTGGACGAAGGAATAGAAGAGGATGAATTCGAAAGTGAGCTATTTGAACTTTTGGAAGAAGTTCGGGAGTTCGTCACTGAACTTGAAGATTTTTAAGATAAAAAATTATAAATGAGCGGGAAAAAGACATTAACAATAATCTTGATAGCGATTCTCGTCTTGGGGGGAATTTATTATATTTTTAGTCGAGAGAAAGCGGATCCCGCAGGGGAGGAAGCTGAAAAAGAATTAAGTGTTGAGGATGCTTTGAGTGATTTGGAAAGCGTTTTAGCTATGGAAGAAGAGATTATTGAGCTTGAAGAAGAGTTGGAGGAGGATGTTATTGAAGGCGAGCTTTTTAACAGATATGCAAAGCTGGAAGACAGATTTTTTAGAGTCGAAGACGCTTATTTTGAAGGAGAGGTTTCCGAAGAGAAGCTCATGGAAGAGATTAATGAGCTTTTGGAGGAATTGGAAAAGTTAGAAGAAGAATTAAGCTCGCTAAAAAAAGAAAATTAAAATAATTAAAAATTAATAATCAAAAATATGCCGGAAGTGGAAGAAAAATATAAATGTGAAATCTGCGGTAACCTGGTTGAGGTTATCGAAGCCGGATACGGTGAGCTGGTCTGCTGCGGAGAACCCATGAAGCTGCAGGAAGAAGAGGAATAGCAATTATGGAGTTTTCCAAACTAAAGGCGATAAG
>PWHM01000046.1 GCA_003554915.1 Candidatus Nealsoniibacteriota bacterium | reverse complement strand
TCAAACAAAAAAGCATTTACTAAAAAAAAGTTAAAAATATTTTAATACTTATTAACACAATAGTTTGCTTTTAAGCGATGTACATAAGTTTTTTGTCATTCTTTTTATTTTTTTATTCGACGATTTAATTTTTTAAATCATTAAAATATGCATTTTTTAATGTTTAAAAAAAAGGGCCGCCTTCAGCCAAAGGCGACCCTTTCGGTTAACAACATGATGAGTGATTACTAGTACCCCGGGTTTTGCTGGGTGGCAAGTGTGGGGTTAGAGTTAATTTCAGATTGTGGAAGAGGCCAGAGGAAACGATGGTCATCATAATCCACTGAAACGACTCCAAACGGACCTTCATAAGGACCGGCATCAAGGTCAAAGGCCGATGCGGGCGGTACTGAATTGTCTAGCTTTGCAGGAATGCCATCAATTGGGTGGTGTTCACAGTGCTGCAAACGGTGGATATCCGGCCAGCGTGATCCTTCCATCAAAAGCTCAATCCTTCTTTCCAGAAGAATTGCCTCCAGCACATTGATCGCGTCACCGTTGAAATCATCCTGCAGGTCATATGACTGGGTCGCAGGATCTGCAAGTGACCGATCCCTGACCATATTCAGATAAGTAAGCGCATTGGCCGCGTCCCCTTCGCGGGCATAGGCCTCTGCCAGGTTCAGCAATACTTCAGGATACCGCATCATGGGCGAAAGGTCATCCATGGCGTCTACCCTTTTGTATTTGGCAGTCAGTATGCGGCCAAAATAATGCCTGACCATGGCCTCCGGGTCATTTTCGGCTTCAGAGCCCTGCCGACGCTTGTCATCAAGCAACCAACCCTCGTGGCGCCATATGATCGGGCTGACAGACACCAGGCCACGGCGGTTATACTGCGAAGCCAGGGCACCATTCACAGAAGGATAATTGGTGTCAGAGCTTTCCATGCCGAAAATATGTTCTGTACTACCGTAAGAGCCATCCTGGAATGCCTCCCATGGGTGTTCATGCAACTCATAACTGCCGGCATACGGCCCGTTAATGAACTTCAACGCCTGGTTGATCACATTAGGCATATCCCACATATGCTGATATACGCGTACCTTATAGGCAGCAGCAGCTTCTTTGGTCCCTTTGCTGAGCCTCGGATTGCCGGAACGTTCTGACTTAAAAGGCAGATGCTGTTCTGCATACGCCAGATCCTCCAGGATCCACTGGTAACATTCTACCACAGAATGACGGCCAATTTCAAAACCATCGTCCACGGCATCAGTTGTGGTAAAAGCCACCTTATGGTAAGGTACGCCCCAATGAGAAGCATCGCCTGTATGCCTGTAAGGACGGGCAAACATTTTCAGCAGCTCGTGATAGGATGCAGCCCGTAGCAACTTCGCTTCTCCGGTGTATTCATTGGCCAGTTCCTGGCTGATAATCCCATTATCAGCCGCGTTCTGGACGCCCTCGATCACAATATTGCACCGGTTGATCAAGCGGTACGTATCAATCCAATAATAAACATTGTTGGCGGAGGTTGGTGAGTAAGTCGCCTGGTAAGTAATGGCGTAAAACAAATACCAGTTTACCACATCTTCCCCGCGATTATCTCCTTGCTGTACAAAAGCGGCACCAAAAGGGTACCCTCTACCTTGCCCAAAATAACTGCCTCGCTGTGCAGCATTGTACATGCCATTCACACTCAGCGATATCAATTCAGGCGTTGAGAAAGCGGTTTCATCCGCGATCTGGTTATAAGGTTCCAGGTCAATGATGTCTTCCTCGGAACAGGACGTGAACATCAGACCTCCCAAAAGGACCGGGACAAATAAAAGAATCCCGAACTTTTTCATATATTTTTCGATATTTTTCATTTCAGACATTTTTTTTTGGTTACAAGCTTAAGTTAATACCCATGGTGAAGGTACGCTGGCGTGGTGTAGTATTAAAATCAACGCCGGCAGATTCCATCTCAGGATCGGGACCTGTATAATCGGTGATAACAAACAAATCCGTTGCCTGAACAAACAGCCTTAAACGGTCTATACCCATACGGGTCAACCCCTGCGGGGGCAAGCTGTATCCAATTTCAAGATTGGAAAGCTTCAGGAAGTCTCCTTTTTCCACGAAACGTCCGTTACCTACTCCCTGGAGGTTGATAAAATTAGTCCGGCCATACCATAATTTCGGCGTCCAGCCATCACCGGGCTGTTCCGGACTTTGCCACCTGCCCTGCAATTCTGTGCCGTAATTGGTAAATGAGTTGGCTACCAGGTCGGCCCGTGTGCGGTTCATAATGTAGTTTCCTCCTGAGAAACGGAACATGGCATTCATATCAAACTGCCTGAAACGAAGGTTGGTGGTAACTGATCCAAAATAAGTGGGCAGAGAAGGACCAAATGTAATCCTGTCATCACCTGTAAGTCTTGCAGGCTGATCAACATTGCCAGGATTGTTCGGGTCATACACCACAAATGATTGGGTAGGGATATTACCCTGAACCATGGAACCGTCTGATCTTCTGTAGATGGGGTTACCGTTTGCCTGGTTGACTCCTACGTAATCATATCCGTAGATTGAGCGAATGGATTCGCCCTCGGCGATGCGATAATAGGAATAAGTCATTGGTTCATCACCGACCAGCGCATCGATCCTGTTTTCCACCAGGCTTAGGTTACCCTCCAGTGAGAAGGAAAAATCAGGTGTGGTAACCAAGTGGGCTTCACCGGAGAATTCATACCCCCAGTTTCTCAGCTCACCCACGTTACGGTCGATAGAGTTTCCGGGAATCCCAAATGAGGGAGGAGTGGGAGCCGCAAGGATCAACCCGTCCTGGTCATTCAGGAAGTAATCAAATGTAAACTGGTATTTCCCGTCAAGCATGGTAAGGTCTAAACCGATGTCGAGTTTTTTACTGGTCTCCCATTTCAGCAGGTCATTACCCATTT
This sequence comes from Candidatus Nealsoniibacteriota bacterium, assembly GCA_003554915.1. Classification (GTDB taxonomy): domain Bacteria; phylum Patescibacteriota; class Minisyncoccia; order Minisyncoccales; family PWPS01; genus PWPS01. The sequence continues at coordinate 1,652 of PWHM01000046.1, read as the reverse complement.
GTACAAATGCAATCCCTGTATGTGGTCCGTACCTTACACCACCATACAAACCGGCATAGGGATAGTTTCCGATACTTGTATTCCCCACCTCGGCGTAGGAAGCCCTGAGCTGCAGATCATCAATAAAAGTCAGGTCCTGCATAAAGTCTTCACGGGAAATGGTCCAGCCGACCGAACCCCCGGTAAACAGACCCCAGCGATTCGCCTCAGGTAAGGCAGAAATCCCGTCGTAACGGACAGATCCCTGAAGATAGTACTTCTGATCATAGTTATAGTTCAACCGGCCCGCATAAGAGATGAAGCCGTTCTCTGACATACTTCCCGTGGAAATCTGGGTATCGTAGGTCCCTCCGATAAGGTTATGACGGAAGAATGTGCTGGACATTCCCGTTCCTGCCGCCATAAAACCATTGTACCTTTGATGCTGATACTCATTCACCAGGGTGGCATTGATATTATGCACATCGCCGAATGTGGTCAGATAGGACAGTACATTCTGCCAGTTCCACCTGAAAAAATTGTCCTGGTTATTATAGATCCGGCCCCCGACCGTGGCCCCGTCGCCGTGAAGCGGGTTCCAGTAGAGATGCCCTTCAGTGCCGGCAAGGTCAACGCCCAATTGGGTTCTGAAAGTAAGCCCGGGCATGATCTCAGCCTGCCCATGCGCGTTGGCAATGGTCCGAAGGATCCTGGAAGTATAATTATTGTGATCAACTACGTACATAATATTGGGCAGGTTGTCATCAATGGTTCTATCATTTACTCCGGGGCCAACCAGCTGCCTGTTGATGTTATCTATATTATACCCGGTAGGATCATCCGGATCATAAATCGGGGTATTTGGCAATTGCCGGATGGCAGAGAAAATATTCCCTGACAATGAGTTGGCTCCCCTGTTGAGGTCTTCATACCTTGACCGTGTAAGGGAAATATTTGTGCCGAAAGAAAGCCAGTCATTGGCTTGCTGTTCCACGTTGGCGCGTAATGTATAGCGCTCCATCTCATTGGGGCGGGTCACCCCCTCCTGCTGACCATATCCCATCGAGAAATAATAGCTGGTTTGTGAGGTAGCTCCCGAAAGGTTTACGCTATGGTTATGCTGGAATGCATTCCTGAGAACCGCACCCTGCCAGTCTGTGTCAAGTCCCGCGGCAACGGCCGGCTCTTCCAGGCCTGCATTCCGGAACATTTCATTGGCAAGGTTAATAAACTCCGATTCATTGGTCAGGTCAAACACATTAACCGGTTGCGCCACGCCGGCCCAGGCATTGTAATTGACCCTGAATTGTCCCTCTTCACCGCGTTTCGTAGTAATCAGGATTACACCGTTTGCGGCACGAGACCCGTAAATGGCTGTGGCAGAACCATCCTTAAGGATTTCGATCGATTCAATGTCGTTGGGGTCGATGTCTCCGAGGGCATTTACCTGGGCAAACCCCCCGATATTTCCGGTGAGCACCGGAACGCCATCTACTACAATAAGCGGATAAGTTCCGGAAGAAACCGATCCGATACCGCGAATCCGGATTCTGGGTGCCGCTCCAAGTACTCCGGAAGTGGTCGTAACCTGCACACCCGAGGAACGCCCGGCCAAAGCAGCATCAAAACTGGGTGCCGCGATCCTGGCAATGTCATCCCCCTGAACAGAGGTG
>PWHM01000024.1 GCA_003554915.1 Candidatus Nealsoniibacteriota bacterium | reverse complement strand
TATATAAATAAAGAGTGAAAGGGGTCTGTACATTGAAAATATTATAAAGAGAGGTGATGAAAATGAACAGCCTGTCCATTGAGGAAATCGGTTATTTTATTGAAGGTAATTTGACGGCTTTAGGACTATCCTTCCTTATATTAATTTTGGTGATGATTATAGTGGCAAGTTTTAAGACAATAACGGAAAAAGAGGCCGCTGTTTTAATTATTTTCGGTAAATATGTAAAAACAGTTAAACCGGGATTGGTTTTTGTTCCTCCTCTTATTGGAGAGTTGATCGTTATGAATGGAACGGAAACCGGGATAAGCCTTTACACGATTGAAGAAGATGAAGAAGAAGATGAAGAAGCACTTTGGATTGATTTTCCCGACGGCTCTCTTAAACCGTTGGGAGTAAAGCTTGTAGTTGAAATTTATAAAAGACGTTCAGGTTATATAGTTCAAGAAATTGAAAAAGAAAAAGATAAAAAAAGAGACGGATCATTCAGAGCCGCCTTTAAGAATGATAGTTGGGAGTCCTTCAGGAGAGCGGCAAAAAAAGCTGCACAGGGTTTCGTTTACAATTATCTTTCCGATTTTGATTCTCTGGACAAAGCTTTAAAGAAAAAAGGACAAGGATTTAATATTTTAAGCGATGCTGAAAAAAAAGATGCTGAAGGAGAAGCTAAAGAACTGAGAGATCAATTACAGAGGTTGGGATATGATATAAAGCGAATTACGATTTCCGGTTATCAGCAAGACGAAGAGACAAGGGAAGGAAAAAGGAAGGTAAATGTAGCGAAAAGAGAAAAAGAAGAGGAAAAAATCAGAAAAGATGCGGAAAAAGCAAGAGGAGAGGGCATAGGATCCAAAGAATACAATGAAATGAAAGCGGTTAGAAACATTGCTAAGCTTTTTGAAAATCTGGGTTATCCTGATCCCGTCGACGGGGCTATGGCGGTTTATAAAGTCAAAAAAGCTGCTGAAAGCGGACAATTAGTTGAAGGAAATTTCAAGATAGAAGGAAGCTCTGTCGCTTCTTTATTCACTGAAATAGGTATTGGTAAGGAAATAGGACAATTGATGAAGAAGTTTTCCGGAGAAAAGAAAGAAAGCAATGAAGCCGGTTTTAAAGCCGGTGAAGATGATGATCAAAAATCAGAAGAAGAATCAAATAAAAAGAAAAAAAGAGGAGGAATCAGGTTAAGTAGTGGAAAAATAATTTAAATCAAACCGGTCGCAAGACCGGTTTTTTTATTCGATGGGTTCTCGGTATTTATCTTCTGCACTTTTCTTCTTTTGGCTATTTTCCCCTCTGTTTTTTGCGGGTGGCCTCTTGTCCATTTCGGATATTATTTTTTTATTCATTACCGATATTATTTTTTCTGCCCTCCCTTCTTCAATTTTAAGTCTTTCTTGTAAAAAAGAAGCGAAGTTCTCTTTTTTAAGCTTTCCTTTTTTATATTTAACCACCAGCTCCGCCAGAACCATTTTTGGATCCCTGAAGATATATTCCCTGGGATTCGAAGGGTCCACTTTGTTGGAAAGATTAAGATCACTTACGATTTCTTTAATGAGTGAGTGATTTTTTTCTTCTAAGGGCATAAAAACTTAAAATTATCTCTTTTTTATTTATTACAAGCCTCATCTACTTGTTGGTAGTTAACTTCTTCTCGGTGTGTGTGGCTGGCTGGGACCCGGCCTTCTGTTATTGTTTCTGTTGTTTGAAGATTCTCTTTCTTCCGGGGGGACGTAGATTCCACTCCATTTTTCCGGATCCTTGCTCATATGATCAGTGAATTTCGCACGTATTTCCCTATCAGAGTCTTCGAGCTGATCAGCTAAAAATTGCTTTTGATGTCGTGAAGCGCCGTCCCCCCAGCTCTTTACCACCGAACCGTCTTGCACTAAAGTTTCAGCTATTCTTTTTGCATGAGCGGGTTCCATTTTATCCAATTGAATATCTCTGGTCTCACTGGGTTTCATCTTTTCTACTTCTTCAATCATATTGTCAATACCCTCTTCCACATTGTCAGCTAATTTCAAATGAATGGTCGGTATCGCTTTTTTAATCTCCTTTTTTAATTTTTCACTGAGATTGTTCCATCTTTCAACCAATTGGTCCTCTACACCGCTGAAGTCCGACCCCATGTCTTGAAGCTTTTCAAGTGCTTGATCTTTTCTGTAACCGGGTGTCTTTGCGCTGTTGGCCATCTCTTTAATCTCATCTTCGGAAGCTCCTTTAAACCAGATGTCTTCACCTTCTCCTTTAACCTCTTCCAAAACTTTTTCCGGTCTGTCTCCCATGGCAGTTGAGCCTTGTCGCGCCCATTTGGCCAGCTGAATTTTCGCCTTATTTGTACCATATTCAAAGCCGCTTTGATCTTCCAGCCTGTTTTCCATTTCTTGGATATTGTCTTTAGTTGTTCTTTTAGCTGCCGCTCCCCTCATTCTTTTCCAGGTCGGTCCGGCTATCGGTTTAGCTTTTTCTTTAAACCCCTTGGCTGCGGTTGTAACACCATCTACTATCGCCTGACCTCCCGTCGGCATCCATTTTTTGGCGATAAAGGCCGTTATTGCCAAGTAGACCGCTAAAAACAGGTAGTAATACAGTATTGATTGAATTTCAAGCCAATTCGGTGCAAAAGTGGCAATAATGCCGGTTCGGTCGGGCTGCAAAGGGGCGACTATTGTGGTTCCCAAAAGAATAAAAAAGAAAAGTATTATACCCAAAAAGGCCCACTCGACTAACACCCTAATCCATTTATCGAAATACTTTTTAGTGGTGGGTAGCGCCCAAGCTACGAAAGCGAGAGGTGAAAAGATTGCCAGTATTTGAAGCATGAAAATTCGGGCCACAAAAAGCAAACCGTATATAAAGAAAAATGATGCCACCGCAAGACTCATAGTGGCAGCGATTAAGGCCTCCACTATATTGGGGAGAAAGGCGCCACTTATGAAAATTGAATACAAAATACCGAATTGAGTGAAGGGGGATAAAAATGGTATTATAAGTTGCAAAGCTGCGCCGCCCAAAAAGACGGCAAGTTGAGTCCAAATTATATCCCAAGTGGTCCACAAATGCTGGGTCATTTCTTCGAATATTTCCGCTCTGTAAAAGGTGTTCATTAAAATCTGAGAGATATCAACCACCGCTCCCACCAAAAGAAGACTGAAGTTAACCAGAAGAGCCGCTATTATTAACTTCGGAAGGGTTTTTTTAGCTGCCCAATCCTCTTTATCTAAAATGGTAGCTATTCCTATCACTATGAGGCCAAGCACTATGGCTGTATTCGCCAAAGCGGAGGTAAACTGCCAACCCAACTGAACCGCTTCGCTTTCTATTATGGTTACGTTTGCCGGATCGGAAGCGAACTCCAAGAAAGAAGTGGAAAGACTGAGAGCCAGCCCGGAAATTATGAGATAAGCCACCAAAAAGACGACAAAGGCCATCACCGGACCGGTAAACTCGGAAAGGCCGGCCAATTTAGCTTTAAAGAGAGCAAAAACCTCTCCGACTATGAACGCTTCGGAAATAAGCGGCACGGAAAGAAAGAAAAGCACTGAAAGAGCCAAAGCTTTTTTCTTGAAAGAGAGATTGGCTATTTTATTTTTAAGAAGTATTAATTTTGTCATTTTCCGCATTTTTTATTTTTAGGGACCGTACCGACCTTCGAAACCTTTTACTTCAATATTGTCTTCCAGCTTTATTACTATACTTTGGCTTGTCATATTGAAATTGCACTCCACTCTCAATTCGTCTCCTTCTTCACCACGATCTTTTTCATCGCAAAATCCCGAATCTTTTCCTTCAGCGAACATATGAATTTGATAAAACGATTTATTACTACTGCTTTCCTCTTTTGCCTTGCCGATGACAGTTACCGATTGATAAGCGGGAATTTGAAATCTTCTTGTTACCGATGCTTTTCTCAGCGCCCCCACTTCTTCGCCTTGTGTTTGAAGCGATGAACTGTCAATATTTCCGCAAGCGTCTTTATGGGCATCATCACAATCATATCTGTTAGTTGCGTTTACAAGCCATAAATCAAAAGTTAATTCCTTAACTTCTATGGGTTCTTCATCCCGGATATGCTCCAGGCAAGTTGTCTGGTCGTCAACCATTCCTCGGTAAGAGTTCATATTTGCCGAACTGCGAGAAATTTGATTAATGCAAGCGGGTTGAGCAGTCTCGAATTCAAAAAACCAGCCTCTAAACCAGGTAAATTTATCTCCTTTGTAAAAAGTGTGATTGCACCCTCCGCCGGTTCTGTCTCTTCTGTACCCCAGCTCATCTTCAGCCGGATTCCCGTCGTATATTTCTTCCGCTGTAGGACACTCTCGTCCCGGGGGCTGCTCAAAAAGAGTGTCGTTTCTTTGTAAATAAGTTAAAGTATGGATTAAACTGGGAAAACCCTTTCTTCGCCATTCGGTTATTTCTATTGAGTTTTGATCCATAATTTCTACCTCCAGACAGCGGGGATTCTGGAAATCACTTTGAGTTATTACGAATTCGCATATGTTTTCGTCTTCTTCGGTGATATGAATTGAGTTATAAAGACCCCTTTCGGACTGGGTGAGCCACCCGTCCCTTATCGCCTGGTTATTTT
>PWHM01000016.1 GCA_003554915.1 Candidatus Nealsoniibacteriota bacterium | reverse complement strand
TTTTTCTACGAAAACAACGCCAACAGCGACCGTAAAATTTTATTAAAACAATCTTATATGTTACTAACTTGGTTTTACTATCTTACCTTCGCGGTAAACCTTTCATCTAAAAAAAAACTTAAGTTTTTTGTTTTACCTGTGAAAAATAAGGTCTATACGTTAACTAAATCTCCTATGGCACAAAAAAATTGGTCTAAGGAGCAGTTTAAATTTCATTTTTTTTTGATACGCATAACTTTTAATAATAAGTTCGTCGATTCTCAGTCCATAAATAATTTAGACCACGCACTTTTATTTGTACTTTTATCTAAAAAAAACTTTCCCTTGTTCGAAACAAACCTCTTTTTTCTAAAACACTACTGATTTACGTTCTTGGTTAAAGATAAATCGTACTTTAACTACTCTAATTTTTTAAATTAATTTTTTTTATTTAATTTTAGGTTATTTAAGTTTTTAAACCCGTATGATGGAATTGGTAGACATGCAAGACTTAAAATTTTGTCCTTTCTGAGGGTCCTGGTTCGACTCCAGGTACGGGTATATGATAATATTATACATAATTTTTACTTGGCTAATTATTTGTATTTTGGGGTCTGGGATGATTATAATTTTCGGTTCGAAATTTTACATATTTGTGTTTAACTTTTGGATTTATCATTTCATATTTTTTTATTTATTGTTATTTCTTGTTATGTTATTACGAGTTAAATAACTGTGTTTTTTGTAACCTTTCCTATGCTTTGAAGCTTTAGTTATTTTTTTATATTTTTTTACACCCTCTTTATATTTTCTACCATCCTTTATATTTTACCGATATCAAAGGAAGTTATCAACTATCATAAATATAAAACAAACACCTCCTTTGATTACATCACTGGTTTTGACCTCCATTGAATCCTTTTAACCCCTGTATTTCTTCTTCTAATTTTTAATTTTTCATGAACCGGGCCTACATTATCTACCTGATTCGGTCATATGGTTTTTTATTCTTTTCAATACAAGATGACCTTTTTTATTACTTTTATGTTTTATGTAATAATTTCCGTGTACTCTTCTTCCTTTTATTTTTCATCTAGAGAAATTTACGATTATATTATCGTAAGTTTTAACTTTTTTTTATGGATAGTTTTTTTTTTTTACGCTAATACGACCTTTACGGTTATTTTTTTTATTGAAATTTTATCCACCTTAGTTTTTCTTTTATTAATTACTTCGACATTCTCCACAACTTACTTTTATAATCACTTAAACTTAAATTTAAACAATTACTTTAATCCTACAACCCCCGTATTTTACTTACAAATGCTTATGTATTTTTTTTGAACTTCTCTAATATCTTCATTAAATCTTTTTTTTTTTTTGATACTTTTCTACCTTAAATTTTTAAGTTTTGATTGGTTTTTATTTGAATTTATATTTCATTATATTGTTCTTTGTTCTGACGTAAAGGATTTATTTTATGTAGTTATTGTATGACTAAATTTCCTTTTTTGTATTTTTTTAAAATGTGGACTAGTTCCCTTTTATTTCTGAAAACCGGCATTTTTTAAAGGGATCCCCCTTCACGCACTCTTTTTTTATATAACTTTTTTTTATTTTTTTATTTTTTTATTTTTTATTTATTATTTTCTTGTCTATTCTAATGAAATATTTTTTTTTTTTATATATGTTAATATGTTCTTACTTATTATAGGTTTAATAATCTTACTGTTTATATTGTGCGAAGCTTACTATATTAAAGCTTTTTTAGCCTTAAGTAGTATCTTAAATACTTTATTTGTTTTTTTAGCTTTAAGTGGGACCCATTTTACCGACTGCATATTATTTTTATAAGCTTGTGTACCTTATCGCTGTATTAAAAAGCCCTAAAAACGTAAAAAAAAAAAAACAATGATCAAAAAAATTTGCTATAAGAAACCGCTACTATTACTTCTCCACTAAATTTACTTTTAACATTAAAAAATCAAGTAACATAAAGTCAATTTTTACAGATTATTACCTGTATTGTTAAATTTGTGCACGAATGATTTTTTATAATAATTTTTTAGAAAATTTAATTATTTTATTTTTGTATATGTTTACTTACAACTTGTCGCTTTTACTAATATTCTGAACTTTACAACAGTTCGTAAGTTTTAATTTTAAAACACTATATTCTTTTACCGATTTAAAATTTAATTTTTTTTTTGTAACTTCATTGACTATCGTGTTGTTTTCTATAGCTGGCGTCCCTCCCTTTTTAGGTTTTTTTTCGAAGCTTTTAATTTTAATTTCGTTATTAAATTCTAATTTTTTCTTCTTTTACCTGTTTTTTTTTACGCTGCTGTTTTTTGGTTTGTATTTTTATATACAAAATATTAGGTTTCTTCACTCTACAGGTGCAAGTAAAATAAATTACGCCCACGCGGGAAATATTCGTATTTCTACCGTTTATTACTATTTTTCTATTGTTATTTTATTTTTTTTAATTTTCGGTGTTTTTTACTTCGACGACTTTATTCTCTATTTTTATTGGTTGTTTAGTTAATGTTTGTGTATATGTGATTTTACAACCTCGAACCTTTAAACATAAAACACGGCACAAAAAACGCAGATTACTTCAATGTAATATTAATACTTCTTTAACGTACGGAGACTCTGGTCTTTTAACCCTCAAACCTGTACAGTTAACCTCAAACCACTTATTTCGTTTTAAACTTTTTTTAAAAAGGGCTGTCAAAAAAACCGATAAAACCAGGCGCTTGTTATGGTTTAATGCGTTTCCACACTTGCCTTTATCTAAAAAACCCGACGGTCTCCGTATGGGAAAAGGAAAAGGAAAATTAGAGTGTTGATTTACTTCTATCCCTGGAGGGACGATGCTATTTGAATTTAAAAATTTACGTTACGGTCGTTCACGTTTTTTTATGACTCAAATGTCCCATAAATTAGGAATACCTGTTAAACGCATATTTACCTCAAATATGCGTTTTAATTTTTTTTTAAAATTATCTAAAAAGGTACTTTTCCGTACTTTTTGGTAGTAATGTTGTGGTATGGTTTTATTTTTTATATACTATTTTTTTTTGTTATATACTTTTTTATTTTGTTTTTTCTTCGGTTTTTCTACACCAGCCTTTTTAGTCGGTCAAATGTTTTGGTTTTTTTAACTAAATCTACGCTAAGCTTTTTTGTATTTTTTTCCTTTTTATCGCTTGTAAGTTTATATTACATATTAGATCTTTTTTCACATTTTGTTTATGTAAGTTTTTACGACCAAAATTTTATTTCTGTTTTTGACAACCACACCGTAGATTTTGTATTTAATATCCATTCCCATAACTTTAACTTAACTTACGTTTATTATTTTCCCTTTATTTATATTTTTATAATTATAACCGTACTGTCGATTCTTTTTTGCCTTTCATATAGTATAAATGAGCTTATCGCGTTTGTTTTCTATTGCACGATCATTTTAGTATCTGGTTATATTCTTTTTTTTACCGACTCTTTAATACTTTTTTTTGTAGCCTATGAAATGTTACTTGTACCTTCATTTTTTATTTTGTATAAATTTGCAAAAACACGACGTTGTATCGAAGCCGCTTATTTAATGTTTTTTTGGACGCAATTCGGGGCGCTTTTTTTAATTTTTAGTTTCCTTTACCTTTTTTTTTTATGTAATACCTCTTTATTTTCAGTCATTAGTAACTTCCAATTTTCAATTTTTGAAGTTAACTTTTTTTTTATTTGTTGAATTGTAGGATTCGGTGTTAAATTACCGATTTGACCGTTTTACGGTTGATTACCTAAAGCTCACGTCGAAGCTTCAACTAACTTCTCCATATTTTTAAGTGGCGTCCTGGTTAAGTTTGCCTTTTTTGGCTTACTTAAGTGCTTAATTACTTTGCAATTAGAGCCAACCTTTTTTTTTATTTACCCTTTTCTGGTTATAGGTATAGTTGATTCGGCTTTTAAACTTTTTTATCAAATAGACTTAAAAAAACTTGTAGCATATTCTACGGTTTTAGAAATGCACTGACTTACTATGTGTATTATAAGTGGACAATCCTGCTTAATGTTAGCAAGTTTTTGTATGTTAATAAGTCATGCCTTATTGTCGACAAATTCGTTTTTACTTGTAGATGCTATAAATAGACGATTTAAAACAAGACTCATCACCGAAATCAGCGGTGTAAACTTTTTATGCCCCAAGTTATTTCTGGTCGCTTTAATAAATTGTTTAATTTTCTTAGGATTTCCAGGCTCAATTTTTTTTATCGCTGAATTTTTATTTTTTAGTTTTTTTTTTGATCTATTTCCCGCATTAACTTTATTTTTAATAGTCCTGTTGTATTTATTAGCCCCTACTTTTTTTTTCCGAAGCTGAATGAATGTGTTATTCGGGTTATCGACACGTTTACATAAAAACATACCATTAGATTTAAGCACTAAAGAAATGGTTATTTACGGGGGACTAATTATTCTTATGTTCTGGTTAGGATTTACTTGACAAATGTTTATTTTTTAATGTGTATAATTGGCTACTATGATACAAGCTGTAAAGAGAAATAAAATTTACAAAAAAACTACATTTTCACGGACGCCTGCCCTATCG
>PWHM01000070.1 GCA_003554915.1 Candidatus Nealsoniibacteriota bacterium | reverse complement strand
ACATTTCCATAAGTATAGGGGACGAAAAAAAAGCTTCCCTCTCTCAAGTTTCTCACGATGTTCAGTATCAATTCAACGTGATGGTCTTCGGGATGAATGGGTCCGAAGAGTCCGAACTGCAACCTGACTAAAAAAGAAACCACAACCCCGGCCCCTAAAAGAACAATTTCTTTTCTCTTAAGTCTGTTAATTAAATCAAAAAAAAGAATGCCGACACCTGCCAACACCCCCAAAAAAGAGACAAAAACAATAATTTGGTTTAAGAAACTTTTGTGAAAAAGGACGAATTGGCCGAGCTGACTTAATCTTTCCATATTAATGTTAAAGTTAACTTTTGATAATTTACTTAGTCGGACATTGAAGTTGCTACATGCCTGCAGTTTAAGCTTTTTGTCAGTTTTTAGTAACTCCCGGAAATTTAATCCTTTTTTAATTATTTGATTATAGCATTTTTAGCTGTAAACAAAAATTAATTCACTGTTGATTGTTTATGTCAATGAATTATAATGAGTAAGAAAAAGCATGAAATAAAAATGAAAGCTGATAAGGTTAAAAAATCAGTAGTTTTCGTCGGGTATGACTGCAACAACAATTGCCGATTTTGTATGGAGCAGGACGTAAGAGACCAGCCCCCCCAGACAAAGCAAGAGATTATGCGTCACATGGTAGGGGCTAAAAAGAGGGGGTCTACATATTTGGAAATGCTGGGAGGAGAGATAACCATAAGGCCGGATTTTATAGAGTTGGTGAAATTCGCCAAAGATTTGAATTTTGAGACCGTGATGATCGCCACCAACGGAAGGATGTTTTCTTATAAAAAAAACGCTTACAGGGCGATAGAGGCGGGGCTCAACAGCATAGTTTTTTCTATTCACGGACATAATGCCGAGACGCACGATTATTTAACAAGGTCTCCGGGTAGTTTTAAGCAGCTACACAAAGGATTAAAAAACATAAGGGAGGCCGTTGACTATTTTGGGAAAGAAATACATATAGGATCCAACACGACGATAGTCAAGAAAAATTACGAGCATCTTCCGGAAGTGGGAAAACATATCAAATCTTTGGGAATTACCAACAGTGAATTCATCTTTGTCGACTGCAATGAAGGAGGGGCCTATAATAATTTTGAGAAGCTGGTTCCCAAAGTCTCCGAAGCGGCTCCTTACATAAGGAAATGCTTGGATTTGGTGGATGTCGAAAATAATCGTAATAATTGGGATATCAGATATGTTCCGCTTTGTCATTTCAAGGATTATTTCAATCAAGTTAGTGAGCTCAGGGAGGTGAAAACTTTTGAAACGGAGCAACTGGGCAGGGACTCACAGAGAAGCGGTTATGACTATCAGGAAAAGAGAAAAAACGTATCTCGGATAAAGCCCGATAAATGTAAAGGCTGTGCACTTTATGATTATTGTGAAGGGTTGTGGCGGGTTTATTATGAGCGATACGGAGATGATGAATTGAATCCTATTTCCGAGATGACGGAAGAGCAAAAACGAAAAATTAATAATTTAATCTAAAAAAATGGCTGATTATTGCGTTTGGAATTTATGTAACAGCAATTGCATTATGTGTACGAATCCCCAAGGATTCAGAAACAGAGAGGATGCAAAAGATTATTCCGCGGACAAGGTTTTGAAGAGAATACTTTCTGAAAAAGACAAACTTGTAAAATCCGGAGTGGATATAAATTTGACCGGCGGAGAGCCGACGATACACCCGGAATTCATATATTTGTTGGAAAACTTGAGAAAAGAGTTTCCCAATAACACCATAGCTTTCGCCAGCAACGGCAGGCGACTCGCTTACGGAAAATTTACCAGAAAGCTTCTAAAGATAAACAATCTTCGCTTGCATGTCGTAGTTCATTCGGCTGAAAGCAAAATTCACAACGGAATCACCCGGGTTCCCGACAGCTATGAGCAAACCGTGAAAGGTTTGGAAAATTTATTCAAATACAAAAATGATACACATATGGTTGAGTTGAGAACAGTTCTTCTTCAGCAAAATTATAAAAAAATAGATGAGCTTTACGAGATGCTTTATAAAAAATTTCCAAGTGCCGACAGGGTATCGACCATCTTCCCGGAGTATGAAGGCAGGGCGGAGACCAATTTTGAGCAGGTAAAGATAACTTTTCTCGAAGTTCGGCCACATATTGAAGATTCGCTTGAAAAATGGGGAAAAAAGTTTAGAAATTTTTACCTTTACCACTTTCCGCTTTGCGTTATTAATTCCGATTTTTGGGAACACGTAATCAGATCCCTTCCTCCGGACCATCACGAGACGTTTTTTATGGACAAGTGTGAGGATTGTTTTTATAAGGATTCTTGTCTGGGAGTTTATAAGGATTATGTAAGACATTTCGGAAAAGACCATTTTAAACCGATAGAAAAGAAAATAGCCGGTATCGAAAAAAACCGGGAAGATTACCATCGACCGATTATAAAAAACTAATTATTATTAGTTAAAAGGTTAATAAGTTAACTATTATAACCTAAAAAACATGTCTAAAAAACTGAAGCCGAAAGACGATTCCTTTATTTGCCTTAAGGGAAAAATAAATAAATTAAATAAAAAAGAAAAGAAGCTGGAGGTAGGGTTGAATCTGAATGAGACTTTCGAAGACCCTCCGAAACCGATGGTTGAAAAGGAGGTTCTAATTCCGGACGAAGTAGGTCTTTTCAAAGTGATTTTAGATATAAAAAGCAGAAATGATTCTGAAGAATCGGAGAAAAAAAAGATAAAATTAAAAGATTTAAAAGAAAACGCCTCGGTTTTGATAATCCCCACCGAGCCGGAAAAAGCACTTGAAGTTCTTTCATCGGACTCGATAGAGGCCGGGGAGATTATTCTTTTCTCACAAAAAGAGAAAACTTGAAAAGGGGAGCACTCAGAATCTTCGGTTTATTGACCGGTTTTACTATTTAGCTTGTAGAGAAAAGCGTGGTGACCCTTTATCTCGTAGGAGACCAGCTCTTTTTCAATTTCAAAAAGATTCTTTATTTCTTTCTCAAATTCTTCGGGATCTGCGGCTTTGTATCCGTCGATCATATGCGAGGTAAAGCCCATTTCGGACTGGCTTGCATACACGTTGCTTTCAGGAGGTATTAACTGAACTATTTTTTCAAGATTCTCGGCGCTTCTAACGGGAAAAAAGTTTCCGTTTACGGGCATGGAATGCAAGAGATTTCTTTCACTGTTGGTAATAAAGTAACTGTTTTCTCCCGAAGAAACATCGAATTTCTTGTTAAATAAACGGGTAATTTTGTTTTCGTATTCCAAATCTTTATATGTGTAATACTCTCTTCTTACTTGGTCGTGATCATGAGTGACGAACATTTTTAGATCATTATCAATCATCAAATTAGTGTTGTCTCTGAAACCAAGAGGGAAAAGGACGGTGATAAAAACGAAAAAAGTGATAATTTGCAAGCCGGAATAAAAAAGAACATCCCTCTTTCCAAAAAGAAAACTGAAACCTATTCCGGCTAAGATAATTAAAGGAGTGATAACCGTTATCATATATCTATAAGCACGTATTCCGCCGACGGCGTGAAAATAGCTGTAATAAAAAACAATAAATAAAAATTGCAAGGATAAAAAGATCACCAATTTATTTTTTGTTGGATTCGTTTTTTTCTTGAAAAAGAGAGAAAATAATGCCAAAATCCCCAAAATCAGAAAGATTCCCGTCAGGTTATACGGATTAGACAAAACCGGCAGAACGTCTTTTATATTCTGAATGAAAAAATGGGAACTGCCGATTATTATCTCAAATATGTAAGAGAGGGGACTACCTTCGTACTTATAAGTTGTCCCATGAAGGGCAACATCATGCTGAGCGTCGGCAAAATACATTCCCGCGGTGGCAACGGTTCTCGGGAGTATGAATAAAATAAACGTTAATAGGCGGGCCAGATGAGGCTTGTAGCTCTTTTCTCGTATGAAAATTAAGTAAAAGAGAATAAAAATATAGGGGAAGAAGATATACTCGACACGTGATCCGGCAGCTAAAAGCGCGGAACTCATTGCGGGAATCAAGAAGAAGCTGTCTCCGCTATCAATTCGAAGTGATGCGAAGAATAGAGAAAGAATCATAAAAAACAAAGCCAATAACGCGTAATCTTCAGTTAAGCTGAAAGTAAAGATAATCGGGCTGATGAGAAAAAAAAGAGAAGAGGCGTAGGCGCTTTTTTTATTTTTCGTTAAATTCTTTGCCAGAATATATATTAAAATAACCGAAATAAAAAATCCCAGAAAATTCAAGTTGGCAACAAACTCATAACTTATTCCGTCCAATATTTCAGAAAAGAGCTTGTTTCTCAGGTGGTATATTGGGGCTCTTACGTCAAGAAGTAATTCACTCCAGCTCGAAAGATTCATTCTGGACATCATCCAAACACCGAATTCTCCACGCCCGGAAAAGTTTTTAGGAACAGCGAAGAGGCCCCAGATTAAAAAAACCACATTTATCCCCAACAATGATTTCGGCACTTCTTCAAAGTAAGAAAATATTTTTTTCCATTTGAAAATTATACAGAAAGTGGTGATAAGAAGCGCCAGCACCAAAAATAGACCCGAAAGCTGATGGATAAAATGAGGAATTGTCATTTTTTAGATTTTATTTTATTTTACTTATATGATAGCAAATCATTTCTTTTGGTCAATTTGATTTTT
>PWHM01000010.1 GCA_003554915.1 Candidatus Nealsoniibacteriota bacterium | reverse complement strand
TTATCCGCTCCTTTTTTGTATAGTTATACATCACCATAGACATATACACGGGTATATAGCAACAATATGCGTATAACCTGTATATTAGGTGAATATCTCTTGTTTTAATACTCCCTTTACCCCCACCCACCCTGTTAGAGAAGTTTTTTATTGGACAGAGAAGGCAGTACATCCTATGATTTTACCGTTTGCATCCCTGACTGTTTCATCAGGGACAAGGAGATCATCTCTTTCAGGACAGCTTTCGGCTACCACTCTTGATACTATGTGGTAGGTATCTTCTTTTTTGGCTGGTATATCTTTTGTTTTATCAAATTCCACCCTATTTAAAGGGATACCAGCAACATCACCCACCCGCCTTCGGGTATGAGAGGTTCTTGGCGGGTTTTCGCACATCGGTATTCTGATATCTAAATCATCCTCGACGATAATATTTATGTCGTGAGGTGTTAAATTGACCAGCATATTCTTTCCAAGTTTAACCTGGTTCATATATCTTCCCCCTTTTTAGATATTATATCTTTTCCTGAAATTATTAAATTTCCTGTCAGCTATCTCGTCTACGGATATCATTCCTATCCTGCCGTCAAGCATATCATCAAGAGTCCATTCCCACCGTTCTTCTTCGTAGTTGATATAACTATCGTGCATAGGTGTTAACTTCTTTGTGACCAGGATTTTCCGACCTCTTTCTGCATAAACAAGTTGATCTGCGGGAATAATCATTCCGTGTTGCAACATATGGTGGTTGGCTGTCGCTGTCCTGTTGTTATAAAAGAGCACATTCGCAATACCTTCCAGCCTTTTGGCATATGAAGTAGATAATGAGTTCGCAAACTTTACATAGTATTCTTCGTACTGATAAGGTATTTCGTCGGAACCCTTCTCCCGTCCTACTCCGTAAACTCTGATATATGGCATTGCTAAAGCCATCGGCAGGTTTGAGATACTTTCCAGTAGAGGTTGGAGATTGTGTATACCGTTTACTATAACACCGTTGAATCTGTCCTGGTGCATTAGTTCCATAATCTATCTTCCTCCTTTTGTGAAGCTAGATATTTGTCTACCTGGGCAAGTCTTTCTTCGCAATCTGCTTGTATATTCAGGAGGCCCTCATCAGGGAATCCTGATAGACCTTCTTTAACTGTTGGTTGACCGCCAGTGATATCCAAACCGTCTTCGCTTGTATATATAAAAATCTGGTCTTGCGGATTAGTGCAAGTATAAGCATAAATACATACACTCTCTTCTGCTTTTTTAGTAATCTCTGCACCAAGCTTGTTGATATTGGCTATAACTTTATCTCTATCCATAATCTATCTTCCCCCTTTTAATAATTAAGATATAATAGAAAGGGAGTAGTTAACTCCCTCTCTAATTTCAGTTTATCATAGTGCAATGAAATATACAACCTTAAAACGGAACTTCTAACTCTTCTTCTACGGTGTCTGCGACCTGACTTCCTTCCTGGACTGGAGTTTCTTTCTGAACTGAATCCTGTGAAGAGTTGTTGCTGGAAGAAGATTTATAATTAACTATCTTCAACCTTGAACAGGTAACCTTGGTATAATACTTTCTATTATCACCATTACCAGAAACATCAATATTCAAAGAACCACTAACAGCAACTGTATCACCCTGATGTCCACCTGAACCAAACTTACCACAAATAAATTCAGCAATCTTACCCCAACACATTACTGGAATCCAGTCTACACTCTGCTGACCATCTTGAGCAAAATCTCTCTCGACTGCCAGTGACAACTTAGTGTAAGCTTTGCCATTTCTTGTTTTCTTGAGTTCTGGGTCTTGTCCCAATCTTCCGATAATATTTACTGTATTCATCATAATAGATACCTCGACTCGTTGAGTGAGTCCGACTGTAAGAATTAACCTCTCAGAAAAGCAGATGAGGTGTGAAAATATAATAAGAACAGTAAGCCTGCCCTCACGAAATGAGGGGCAGGGGTCTGTGACGACTACCTGATTAGTCAAGATATAAAAGAAAGAAAAAGAAATCAAAAAAATATTGTTTAAAAAATAGGGATAAAAACTTCTCTAATTCTACCCCCCTACTTCTATTTGATTGATTTCTTCTTATTACTCTATGCAAAGCTCGCTGCGCTCGCTTCTCTGCATGAATGACAACTTAAGCCAGTTAGGCTCTCTGCCGACAGTCTTTACCTTCTTTCCTTTCTTATAAGTCCTGCTGTGGTTATGTTTGTTCTTATTGCAAAAGTCGCAGAACCCGTCGTTCTTTGCATTGTATCCAATGCGATGTAGAATCAGCGAGCGAAATCCACCCTGTTTGGGTTTGTTCTGGTATTCTTTCATCTTTCTGATTGCTCTTCCTGTCAAAGTTGGCATTGTATCCCCTCCCAATAATAGTAGATATAATAAATACCCTGTCCTCACGAAATGAGGGACAGGGTTTTATGACTGGGAAGTATTTAGTTTAAGAGTTTTATTTCTTCGTCTTCATATATATATCGTTCGGTATCTTCTTTGTCAATAAGTTCGTCGTAATACAAATATTTTGCGGAGTCTACATCTATAGTTTCAAATTCTATCTTTTGGATAACATCTTTAGAATCTATCTCCATAATTTCTTGTAGCTTCCTGGCAAATTTTTCGGCCACAACTACTATATCATTTTCGTCTTCTACAAATGTGGTTACACTGTAAGTTTCGCCGTAAGCTTTACAAACTATTATCATTATTATCTTCCCCCTTCTAATATATCTTCGTTAAAACATCCAACAATCATTTCCTCGTCTGCCAAAAAGTCGTCGAAGACCATCAAGCACTTCCCGTTATCCCTGCAATCGCAGTATCGTCCTGGTACAGGGCAAATGTTATGATAAGTGTTAAGTTGATGGAAAAAGAACCTACCTCTTTCAGTATATATATTATTCATCTTCTACCTCCATTCCCTAGTATCAGCCAACACATAAGAGACTCTTTCATCATCCCAGGATATATTAACAAAATCATCAGCAGTAATATCAAACCTTTTAACCTTCCTACCTATAGGAGTATCACCCCAAACGAACTCTTCAAACCGTGTATTGTTATAATTCATCCAGTAGCAAATCTTACTGAGTAGCTTTTCCCTCTCCATCCTATAACCCCCTTAAGTTATAGTAGACTAAGATAAACTTCCTGTCCTCATTAAATGAGGGACAGGAATTTATCGCTTGCTTGCTGTAGCTTTCGGGAAAGAGCGTTCTTTCGTCTTTGAACTTCTTTAGCCGTCTTTCGTCTTGGTTTGCGTTCACCTTTATGACATCCCCTTTCCTCTTTCGTCCATCTTTGGGAAACCGTTCTCCGTAGTTAAGGACAATGCCGAAGGTCTGGTTTCGCTTTAGTCTTTTAGGAGAAGACAGTGCCGAAGGCTTACTCATTCACATCATACATAAGTTGTAACCTCCTAATATATTGCTGTCAGTTATAATGATCAGGAGCAGTTTATAGTCTTACTCAGGACTTCATTTTATCACAATGCAATGAATTAGGCAAGATGTTTAAGCACAGCTATACCTAATTTAAGCCTTGCCAACAACTCTACTAACCTGATATACCCTCCTTTCTCCTTCCTTGTATTGTCACGCAATCTTGACCTGGAAGACAGGGATGCTATTGCCTTTTCTTTAAGCACTAGCAAATGCAACTGGTCAACATCGGCCACACTGTACAGGTCAGGATTAATCTGAACGCCAGCAGGAATACGCTTAACCTTATACTCATGTTGTGTGTCCCTTACCATCAGAGGTTTATCCTTCTTTGGTAACAGCTCATTGCCTTTTACCCTCATAGTTTGATATGAGGTGTCCTTCTTTATCTTGTATTTCTCCTCCCACCTGTAGTTAAGCCCTTTATGGATAGCAAACAGTGAGATGGTATTCCTCAACCATTCGTCATCCATTATGAACTTGTTGACGGTGATCTGGTCTTTAGTATAATCACCGTAGCCAGTCTTCTTTACGGAAAAGTCTACTTTGTATCCATTCGCCGTTATGTCGCCAAAGAGCATATCCTTTATCTGTCTCAGGAAAATGCTCACTTTCTTTTTCCCGCTTTTTGGATTACGAATCTGATTAAACTTATACATACAGTAATCAGCTATTCTTTCTAAGGTGGTTTTAGGGAGATATCCAGCCAACTCTTTTTCGTTCAGGACAGCATTGGTAACCTTATATATCTTCAGCCTGCCCATCAACTTATATTCAGCCTTTCTTATAATCTTGTCCTCTAGTAGTTCATCAATAGTAACTACCAGGTCGTTTATGAATGGACCATAGTAACTTTCAGTGTCAGGGCTAAAACTACACATCTCACACTGTTCACTGATACAACTGGAGCAGGAGTCTATTGTCACATCATTTGCCTTATATTCCTGTACCTCGCACGCCACTTCACAGCACATCCCAGCCAAGTCACAAGCCCTACACTGCTCGGCTGACAGGTCAACAGCACTGAACCCATAGACATTACCAATACCCTTCCTATTCATTTCCATCATGTCTGTGTTTGTTAGCTCCCATTCGTTACTCAATAATCTTGGCGTAAACCTTTCGCTAACACTCATTATTTTCCCTCCTTCCAGTTCCAGTAGTCTGCTTCGTCTTCAAAGGCTCCACCAAAAGGACCGACCTCATTTTCATCTTTCTCATCTTCATACTCTTCCCAGGCTTCATCATCCATAGGTTCAT
>PWHM01000131.1 GCA_003554915.1 Candidatus Nealsoniibacteriota bacterium | reverse complement strand
CAGGCTGCTGGCGGGTTTACCGAAGAAGTTTTTTGCCTCCTGTATAATAATCAAGAGCTCTTACGTGAGGTAGCTGGATCTCTTTTGAAATATAACTTTCCCGATACAATCCAGGAGGATATTTTAGCCCAGGTCAGCATTGATCTCGAATTTACAGGTAAGACGGTTCGCAGCCCATTATTTCGCCAGCGAGTGCTCAAGGCTTATGAATACAGGTGTGCAGTGTGTGGTTTTAATGTTCGGCTTGGTGATACCCTAAAGGGATGCCTTTAGGATCCTGCTCCTCTAATCACAAGGCGGAAAGGTTACTGTAAATATAGAACGTATTTAGAATATAATATTTCTTTTATAACTACTCAGCCTGAAAAATTATTTTCCAGGCTGAGTAGTTATGATTTACGAATTAATGTATTATTCCCTTTTCTTGCCCCTATAATGCTTCTCTGAACCGGATAATGTGGTCTTCTAAGATATTAGAGGTATCTTTGTTCACTCTTGCTAATATTTTTACTATTAAGCGGTGCAGAAAGATCATCTTTGTGATATTAAACTCTCCGCCAAAGTAATCCTTTGCCACGGCCTTATTAAAGAGTTGTTCGGGAAAAGAGTCCTTTAGCTGGGTTTCGGCGTCTTCTCCTTCTTTCATGCAGCAGATAAAGAGGCCTAATTTTTTATTTTTTAGAAGGTCAATATTCCCGCTGCAAAATGCCGCTACTTCCTTTTGAATCTTCCCCATATAAATAGGCCCGCCGATAATAACGGTATTATATGGTGAGAGTTCGATATTCTTTTTTTCTTTCAGATTAACCATCTCAACTTCCCCGTTTAACCCTTCCGCAATTTTTTGGGCACACTTTTCAGTAGAGCCGTACCTGGTAGTATATGCAATTAAAGTGCTCATTTTCGCTTCCCACCCATTCATCTTGTTTTAAGATAATTATAAAGCAGTAGCGGTGATCACACAATATTTTAAATAATCTTTCTGGTCGGCTTGCAGGCATGGTGTGTTGAAATATTGTTAAATAAGGAAATGCTAAATTAACTTTTGTTTGTGAATTGAATAAAGTTTTTTCAAGACAGCCGGTGTGGTTGGGTGCCAGGAATCTATTATCCTCGTTTAATTCACTATTGATTATATGCAGATAAGTTCTTCAGTATTAACGTGTTTTAGGCGTGAATTTTATGATAAAATAACTCCAAGAATATAAAGGGTGCTGGATTATTGTATCGAACAAAGTCCTGGTAGAGAGGAAACCATGTTATACACGTTAATCATCTTAGTCATCTGGAATTTGTTCGGCTTTTTCTTAATGGGCCGTGACAAGAGTGCAGCAAAAGATTTTCGCAGGCGAGTATCTAACCGCGCTATATTTCTTGTAGCCTTTTTTTTCGGCGCTCTTGGAATTTATCTGGGCATGTACTGTTTCAGGCATAAATCCAGGCAATCAAGTTTCCGCATTGGAATCCCATTACTTTTGCTGCTGAACATGGTTGTTATATTCAAGATTTTCGTTTGAATTGCTAAGTGGTTTAATAAAACATGTTGCTACGGGTGCTACGGGGACGGGGGTGTTGACAACTTTTCGTGGAGACTGTTTACAAGCTGACAAAAGTTTGAAATAATAAGTGTTAGGTTTGATAAATGACAGGGCAGGGGGTATATAGTAAAAGATTGTTTTGCTATACGCTTTTGTCTAATACTATATATTGGTGGGAATACGATGACCGGTAACACTCATAGGATTATTGCATTAAGGGCGATGGAGAGTTTTTGCCTGAAGCATAAACAGATAGGTGATTTTGTAAAGGGAAACGTGATGGCCGATTATATTCCTTATTATAAATACAAACAACATTATCCAAAGCAGAGCATGGAATATGTTCTGGATAACAATAAGACTGTAGATAATTTATTTGAATTAGGGATATTATCACATTTTGTTTCGGATTTTTTATGCACGCCACACTTCAATAATTGGAGATTATATTCTTCAAAGGCCATAAAACATATAAAATTTGAAAAAAAACTTGAGAAAGTCGCCCTTGGGTTTAATTTTGGCTCTGTTGATGTGAAAAGGATTAAGAGAGAGTGCATTAATGATAAAGTATTGAAGCTGTATAATAGCGCGGGAGAAAGTTATGAAGATAATATGAAAGCAGCTTACTCCGCTGTAGTTTTAATGCTGGACAATTTTGTCAAGGTTTAGAGCCAAGAGAGTGAGAGTAGATGATTGTTTTTCGACCGGGAGAGGTTGTTTGGGCGTCCCGGGGCCCCATTAATAATTATCGTTAATAGTAAGGAAGTGATGCATCATGGCGAAAGCCGAGTCTTTTGATGTTGCCTCCGGGGTAAACATGCAAGAGGTGGACAACGCTATTAATCAAGCTAACAAGGAAATCAAGCAACGCTATGACTTCAAAAAAAGTGTCTCAACGGTGAGCCTGGAAGATGATAATTTGAAAATTATTTCCGATGATGATTTTAAACTGAAATATGTCGTGGATATCCTGGAGACAAAGCTTGTCAACAGGAAGGTGCCTCTTAAGAACCTGGAATATGGCAAAGTTGAAGAAGCAAGTGGGGGCACCGTTCGCCAGCTAATCAAACTTAAACAGGGGATTGAGATGGATACGGCAAGGAAAATTGTGAAAGATATTAAGGGGCTGAAGATTAAGGTGCAGGCCCAAATTTTGGATGACCAGGTGCGTGTCTCCGGGAAAAAAAGGGATGATTTGCAAAAAGTAATTGCCTTTTTAAAAGAGCAGGATTATAAACAAGAGCTGCAGTTCACAAATTACCGGTAAAAGGATAGATAAATATAAATGGAAATCTCGTTGAAAAAAAGGCGGTGTAGTGGTGGCATGCTAACTTACGTGGCAGCTATTGCAAAAAATAATGTCATTGGGAAGGATAAGGCCCTCGCCTGGCATTTACCGAACGATCAAAAGTTTTTCAGGCAAACCACGCTTTCAGGAAGTAAGACGATGATAATGGGCAGAAGGACATTTGAATCACTGCCCAGAGTCCTTCCTGGAAGGAAACATGTAATTCTGACCCAGAAAAAAGATTACAAGTTGGATGATGAAAATGTGGAAATCGTTCACGATATTGCAGATCTTATGCCCTATGTGAATGCGGACGAAGAGTATTTTGTTATAGGGGGAGCGGAGATTTTTAAAATGCTCTTCCCGTATACACAAAGAATGTACATCACCGAGATCGACGAGGAGTTCGAAGGGGATACGTTCTTTCCGGATTATGACAGTTCGGAGTGGAAGGTAACGGCAAAAAAAGAAGGTATCGTGGATGAAAGGAACAAACATAAACATACCTTTTGGACACTAGAAAGAATATAAAATAATAACTTTCGGCAATGCCTACATGCTGGCGGCCGGCCAGGCTGTGACCGGTCGGGGAATCACTACATAAACCAGGCAGGCTAACCGTATCACCCGGGGAGATCAATCAGTAGTGTCGATCTCCTTTTTTCTGAAATAGTTCTGTACAGGAGGTTATTAAGTGAAGAAGATTGTGGTTGTGGGGGCCGGGCCGGCTGGGCTTATGGCCTCCGCGACGGCCGCCGAACAGGGAGCGCGAGTTAAACTGATAGAAAAAATGCCGGTGCCAGGGAAAAAGTTAAGTATAACCGGTAAAGGCAGGTGTAACCTCACTACATCCGTTGAAAGTGACGAATTAATCAAGGGTTTTCCCGGCAATGGCCGTTTTTTGCATAGCACTTTTCATACATTCTCGAATATTGAGCTAATAGAATTTTTTCGTAGACGGGGTTTGCAGATAAAAGTGGAACGAGGCAGCCGGGTTTTTCCGGAATCTGACAAAGCTGAAGACGTTGTAAAAGTTTTGTCCACTAATGCCCGGAAAGCCGGGGTGGAAATGCTATTTTCTTCCAGGGCAGCCAGCCTTATCACCGAGGATTCTAAACTGATAGGGATAAAAACTGAAAATGGAGACTTTCGTGTAGATTCTATCATAATTGCTACCGGTGGAATGTCTTACCCAGGCACCGGGTCCACCGGTGATGGATATAACTGGGCAGAACAGCTTGGCCACCGGGTGATAACGCCCCGTCCCGGGCTGGTACCCCTGGTGGTTTCGGAAAACTGGGTTAAGGAACTGCAGGGTCTCAGCCTAAAAAACGTCAAGGCTATGGCTTATACTGAAAAGGGAAAACCTATTAACGAAGATTTTGGCGAGCTGATGTTTACTCACTTTGGTCTTTCCGGGCCCATAATACTTTCTATGAGCCACGATATAGGGGATTATCTTTATAAAAAAAGGCAACCTGTAACGATCAAGCTGGATCTAAAACCGGCTTTAAAGGAAGAAAAATTAGATGAACGTATCCAGCGGGACTTTAGTAAGTACTCTCGCAAGATGTTTAAAAATACCTTAAATGACCTGCTGCCTCAAAAAATGATCCCTGTGATAATTAACCTAAGTGGGATAGAGGCAGAAAAAGTGTGCCACCAGGTGACCAGGGAGGAACGGTTCGAACTGGTAGGCTTGCTTAAGAATTTTACAATGACTGTCAGTGAGACTCGCCCTATTGCCGAGTCCATCGTAACTGCAGGAGGAGTTAATGTTAAGGAGGTTAACCCCAAAACCATGGAATCCAGGATAGTAAAAGGTGTTTATTTTGCAGGTGAAATCCTGGATGTGCACGGTTATACCGGAGGTTATAACTTGCAGGCGGCTTTCTCTACCGGGTATGTAGCAGGAACATACGCTGCCTTGGAGTGAAATATTTATGAGATAATAGCCACAGCACGAAT
>PWHM01000020.1 GCA_003554915.1 Candidatus Nealsoniibacteriota bacterium | reverse complement strand
CGTCATTCCCGCGAAAGCGGGAATCTCTTTGTATTGCTGAATTTTATGAGATTCCCGGTCAAGCCGGGAATGACGGGGAGTGCGGTTCGTCATTCCCGCAACACTTTATCGCGTCATTCCCGCGAAAGCGGGAATCTCTTTGTATTGCTGAATTTTATGAGATTCCCGGTCAAGCCGGGAATGACATTCTTCCATTCTTCGTCATCCTGAGCGGAGCCCTGCCTGCCGGCAGGCAGGGAAGGATCTCGTTTATAGTACTCTTCGAAGAGATTCTTCCTGTCGGTAGGCGGGGACGACTTGAGATGTGGTCTCTCAAAAGAGGGTATCGAGCACAATTAAAAAGATCCCGATCTCTCGGGAGGTTCTTGAAATAAATTATTTTTTAAATCACAAAAAACCTCCCGAATCGTATTCGGTAAAGAAAAATCCAAAAAGCCAGTTTTTTATTTTCAGAAGATCTTTCATATTACAAATATAACAATAAAAGGCTTAAAGTCAAATTACTTTTTAACCGGATAAGTTCCCAAAAACTTGAAAAACAAAGCTTTCTCTTTGACGTCCTTAAAGGCTCTTTTAACCCGTCCTTCCTGCTTGCCTCCTTCAAAGTCCAAGAAGAATCTGTAAACCCAGGGGTGGCCGGCTATAGGCTGAGACTCTATTCTGGTCATATTGATGTCTCGCTTGCTGAACTCATCCAATATTTCGAGCAAAGCTCCGGGTTTGTGACCGGTTTGAAAAACGATTGAAGTTCTCTTGGAAAGCTTATTTTCTTCCTTGTTTTCTCTCCTGGATAGTAGAAAATACCTGGTGAAATCTTCTCTTTCCACCTCGACCTCTCGCTCTAAAATACTCATATCGAAGTTTTCGGCCGCTCTTTCATTGAAAATCGCTCCCGTTTTTTTATTTCCGTTATCAATTACCACTTTCAGTCTTTCCATAGGGTGGTAGGCGGGAATGACAATCAGATCCTTTTCTTTTATAAAATCTCTCACCTGTCTCAAAGCTTCCGGCTGAACGAAAATTCTCTCTATATCCTTCATTTTTGACCCCCAGGGTCCTATAAGACAATAATCAACCCTTATTTCCGTTTCTCCGTATACGAAAAGAGGAGATTTGGTAAGCAGGTTGAAAATCTCTCCCTCGCTTCCGCGTAAAGTATTTTCGACGGGAACGACTCCGAAATCAGCGCTTTCGTTTTCCACCATTTCGAATATGTCTTCATGAAAATCACATGAAATCGCTTTTATTTCTTCATCAAAAAAAATGTGGGCGGCCTCTTCTCCATAGGCCCCACTTTCACCTTTAAAAACTACCTTTTTAACATCCTCCATATGTTTTTATTGTATTTATTTTCTTAATTATAATTTAAAGTTCCGAAAACTACAAATTGTCTTCCGCTTACAAAAAACATTCCAAAGAAATCGAACCTTACAGCTTTTCAAAAAGAATTTTACTTTTTCCGCTTTCTATCTGCTTTTTGACCTTTTTCGCCGTTCCCGGCAAAAAGGGAAGGAGAAGTTCATGCAAGCTGTAGCAGATGTAAAGCGTTTCGAATATGACCTTTTCCTGGTCCCAAGATTCTTCCCAGGGCCGCTTTTTTTCAATGTATCCGTCGGTAAAGTGAATAAGGTCCCAAATTTCTTCCAAAGCTTTTTTGAATTCGAAATTCTCAACGAGCTCATCAACCTCCTTTTCGGTTTTCTTGACTCTTTTTCTGATTTTACTACCGGGCTTTCTTCCTTTTTCAAATTCAACCCCTTTTTTGGTTGCGAGTCCCACGGATCTCGAAAGAAGGTTCCCCAGTCCGTCGGCCAAGTCGGAATTATACTTGTTTTCGAATTTTTCAATAGTGAAATCTCCGTCTCCGGCGGGAGGAATTCCGGACAAAAGATAATATCTGACCGGATCGGTTCCGTATTTTTCCAAAAGTTCGAACGGATCGACTACGTTTCCGATTGATTTGGACATCTTTTTCCCTCCGGAAGTGATAAAGCCGTGGACGAATATGTTCCGGGGAAGCTCCAAGCCGATTGCAAGCAAGATTCCCAACCAAATAACACAATGAAACCTGGTAATGTCTTTTCCTATGCAATGAACGTCGGCCGGCCAGAATTTCTTGAACTTTTCTCCCTCTTCGGCATAATTCAGGGCCGAGATATAATTACTCAAA
Source organism: Candidatus Nealsoniibacteriota bacterium (assembly GCA_003554915.1). GTDB lineage: Bacteria > Patescibacteriota > Minisyncoccia > Minisyncoccales > PWPS01 > PWPS01. Next base: position 17,312 of record PWHM01000020.1, on the reverse strand, counting down.
GCGTCAACCCAAACGTACATCTTTTGACTTTCGTCACCGGGAACGGGAATCCCCCACTCGAGCTTGTCCGCGGATCTGGACACGCTGATATCCCTTACACCTTCGGACAAAAAGGAAAGAACTTCGTTTTTTCTGGAATCGGGAATTATCCTGACCTCGTCTTCGGAAATCATCTTTTGAATTTCCTCTTCATAATCGGAAAGCTTGAAAAAATAATTTTCTTCCTCGACTTTTTCCGGAGCTTTGTCGTGGTTGGGACAAACCCCGTCTTCCAAATCTCTCTCGGTGAGAAACGCTTCACATCCGACGCAATAATAGCCGGTATATTTCTTCTTATATAAATCATTGTTTTTATCAAGCTTTTTCCATACCTTCTTAACGGAGGGCCAGTGCTTTTCCCGGTCGGTGGTTCTGATAAAGTCGTCATTGGAGATATTTAAACCGTCAACGAGACTGTGAAAGTCGGCAACCGTCTTGTCTACGAAATCCTTCGGCTTCATTCCTTTCTCTTTAGCCTTTTTAGCTATTTTTTGACCGTGCTCATCGGTTCCGGTTAAAAACCGGGTCTCTTTTCCTTTTTTTCTTTTGTGGCGAGCCAGAAGATCGGCTTGGACCAATTCCAAAGCGAAACCGATATGAGGAGGAGCGTTGGTGTAAGCTATGCTGGTAGTTATATAAAATTTATCACTCATCTTATTCATTTTTTATTATTACCGTGAACTCTCCCTTGGTGTGTTTTTCTCCTTCTAAATCCGCAATTATTTCTTTTAACTTTCCCCTGTAATTTTTTTCATGCATTTTAGTGAGCTCTCTGCAAACCACCGCCTGTCCGTTTTTTAAATCGGCGATTTCTTTTAAAGTCTTTATTATTCTATGGGGCGATTCGTATATTATCACCGGATGGTCGTAGGAGAGAAGCTCTTCAAAAAACTTTTTTCTTTTCCTTTTTTTCGGAGGGAAGCCTAAAAAAGTAAATTTGTTCATATAAAAGCCGGATACGCTGGCGGCGGCGGTAATCGCCGAGGGTCCGGGTATCGAACTTATCTCAATAGTCATTCCCGAATCCTTTATCAACTTTATTAATTTACCGGCCGGATCGGCAATTCCGGGAGTTCCGGCATCCGTAACCAGGGCTAAGTCTTTTCCTTTCCTCAATTTTTTCATTATCTCGGCTTGCTTTTTTTCACCGCTGTGATGATGATAACTGATGAGAGGCGTTTCAATTGAAAATTTATGACAAAGCTTTCCGGTAACCCTGGTGTCTTCACACAGAATGAAGTCGGCTTCCTTGAGTGTTTTTAAAACTCTTTCGGAAACATCACTCAGATTACCTATCGGAGTCGCTACTACGTAAAGCATATTAACCGGTTATTCTATTTTTTCTTCTCTCCATGAACTCTTTGAAAAATTCAAAAAGTATTCCGAGTAAAGGAATGGCTAACAAAGCACCTAAAAATCCCCAAAGAACACCTCCGACAACCAGAGCGAAAAGAACCAGCACCGGAGAAACTCCCATATATTTTTTTGATAAAAGCGGAGTGAGAGCACTGCTTTCTATCATCTGAATGATTCCAAAAGCTATAATTGCAAACAAGGCTTTCCAGGCACTGTCCATCAATATAACTACAAAAAATATTCCTCCTCCCAAAACCGGACCGACATAAGGTATGAAATTGAGAAGTCCGGCCATCAGAGAAAAAAGAAAAGCGTATTCTACATTAAAAAGATAAAAGGCTATATAGGTAGTCACTCCCACGAATATACAAGCCAAAATACGGACTAAAAACCAGCTGGTGACTTGCCTTTTCGCCTTCCTCCAAACCACCAATGCTTGATTTTTTTCCTTTTCGGGAAATATTAACTTTATAACCCTCTCTACACTGTTTTCTTCCAAAGAAAGAAAAATAGCCATCGTAACCACGAAAATCGTAGTGAAGACTCCACCGAAGATGATAGCTAAAGCGTTCAGCGCGTTGGCGGCAATCATTTCACTGGATTCTTTCAGGGCATCCAAAAAGCCTTCTACGCTCTCGAAGGCCTGTACTCCCAAGCCTTCCAGAACCGGAGAGATCTTATCGAAATACTCCGGAATAAACCGAGAAAAATCCCTTATTTCCGCTGAAAAGGCGGGTACCGATAAATAGGTAAAAAGACTGATTATACTGAAAACGAAAAGATAAATTCCCAAAACGGAAACAGACCGAGGCAGTCCGAGTTTTTTCAAAAAGTTAACTCCCGGAGCCAGAAGAATTGAAATTATGAGAGCAAAAACGAAAAGAACCAAAATTTCGGAAATCTGGTAAAGAAAGTAAATTGTAATCCCGGCGAAAGCGATCTTCAAAATCGTTCCCCAGGAAATGTCCAAAACGTCCTTTTTTTTCATAGCTTTTCTTTTTTTATAATTCTATCAAAAATCTTCAAGGAAAGAAACTAAAAGTTCTTTTTGAGTATTTTTTTAAACCTGTCCTCGTCCTCGAAGGGGCCTATCAAGGCCAAGTTGAGTTTTTCGGGCACGAAAATCTCATTACTGACTCTCTCTATATCCTCAACGGAGACCCGATCTATTCTTTTGAAAAGTTCCATCGGCGTCAAAACGTCCCTCTCCAAAAGAGCTTGTCTGCCGTAATAAAAAGCCAAAGAGTCGGACGATTCCAGCTTAAGAGCCGTTTTTCCCTTGATGTAGTCTTGCGCCTTCTTCAGCTCCCCTTCCGAGGCCGGTTCTTCTCTTATCTTCTTGAACTCTCCCAAAATAGCTTTTATGCCCTCGATTACGTTTCCGTTATCCAGTCCCGCTCTGGCTACCAGGTAGCCGGTATCCGGATTACTGGAAGCGGCCGCTTGGATGTAATAAGCGAGTCCCAGCTCCTCTCTTACTTTACTGAAAAGCCTCGAGCTCATCATGCCGCCCAAAATAGTGGCCAGGATTTCTTGAGTGTATCTTTCCGGCCGCATGTCCCTGAAGGCTCTGGCACCGATACAAATATGGGTTTGATCCGTATCTCTTTTTAAAATCTCAACTTCGGGTTCGTCTTGATCTTCCGTTACTTCCGGTTTATCCTTGGGCTTTTCTTTTTTTATCTCCGAAAAATAATTAGCTATCTTTTTTCTTCCCTCTTTGTGGCTTACGTTTCCGGCCAAAACTACCAAACTGTTGGAAGCGGAGTATTGAGTGCTCATATAATCCATTAAATCCTCTCTGGTAATCGAAGCTACCGATTCTTTGGTTCCGGCTACGTCCCAGCCGGCGGGCTGGTCTCCGTATAAGAGTCTCTGCCACAAAACCTGGGTGTAGGTCATCGGATTGTCGTATCTCATATTTATCTCTTCGGATATCACCCCTTTTTCTTTTTCAATCTCCTTTTCGGGAAGTAAGGAGTTCAAGTATATGTCCGAAACCCAATCCAGAGCTAAATCCAGCTTTTCCGTAGCCACTTTGGCGTAATAGCCGGTAAAGTCTTCAGAGGTGAAAGCGTTGTAATCCCCACCGACCTTGTCCAAAGTTTCGGCCACCTTCAAGGGGGTGGGCCGTTTCTCCGTCTTCTTAAAAAGCATATGTTCCAAAAAATGAGAAATTCCCATTGTTTCCTTTTCTTCGTACTTCGATCCGGTTTTAACCAAAACTAAAACAACCACCGCTTTGGTTCCTTTTTGAGGGGCGGTGATTACATCCATTCCCGTTTCCAGAGTTTGTTTTTTATAATCTTGCATATCTTTAAAAAGTAACTTTTATGATTATTATAACAGAAAAAAGCCAATTAAAAAGAGCCCCCGAGCCGGGACTCTTTTTTTAGATTCCGTTAAACCTTTTCACCTAAAGAGTGAAAGTCGGCTCCTTTCAAAAATTGATCTACCACGTTCTTAAGATCGTCAATGTCAACCCTGATTTGATCCATGCTGTCTCTTTCCCTGAGGGTGACCGAGTCGTCTTCGAGACTGTCAAAATCAACCGTCACACAAAGCGGTGTACCGACTTCGTCCTGTCTTCTGTATCTTTTACCTATCGATCCGGTTTCGTCATAAATCGCATCGAAATCAACTTTCAAGTCGTCAAATATTTTCTCGGCCTTTTTTACCAAATCCTCTTCTTTTTTAATAAGGGGAAAGACAGCCACTTGAGTCGGAGAAAGTTTTCTGTGGAGTCGCAGCACGGTCTCTTTCTTATCGGCATCACTGCTTCTCCCTTCTTCCAGTTCGTCATAACTGTCAACCAAAAAAGCTAAAAAGCATCTTTCCACGCCCACCGAGGTTTCTATTACCCAAGGATAATCTCCGTCTACGGAAAAGTCTTCTTCTCCGTGCTCGGAATGATTGGAAAGATCCCAGTCACCTCTGTTGTGAATTCCTTCGATTTCTCCCCATCCGAACGGAAACTCGTACTCGATATCAACTTGTCTTTGAGCGTAGTGTGCTCTTTCTTTTTCACCTATTTCGTTTTTTCTCAATTTGCTCATATCGATTCCCATCCTCTCATACCACTCGAATCTTCGCTTTAGCCACTTTTCAAAAAAGTCGTCAGCTTCTTTTTGTTTACAAAACCACTGCATTTCCATCTGCTCGAACTCTCTCATTCTGAATATGAAGTTTCCGGGAGTGATTTCATTTCTGAAGGATTTTCCAATTTGGGCTATGCCGAACGGTAAATCAACTCGCATGGAGTCCATCACGTTTTTGAAGTTGACGAATATTCCCTGGCAAGTTTCCGCTCTGAGATAAGCGGTAGCCGCCTCACTCTCCACCGGACCAACGAAAGTTTTCATCATCAAATTAAAATCTCTGGGCTCCATAAGCTTACCCCCGCATTCGGGACACTTCTTAATGCTTTCACCGTCTTCTTCCAGGTCCTTGAACCTCTTGTGGCACTCCTTGCACTCACTGAGCTTATCGGCGAATCCTTTGGAAAGGTGACCCGAGGCCCGCCAAATGTCGGGGTTCATTATTATCGACGAATCGAGTCCGACTACATCGGATTGACGTCTGGTCATTTCTTTCCACCAACTGTCTTTCAGCTTGTTCTTTAACATAACTCCTCTGGGTCCGAAATCATAAGTCGAACTGAATCCTCCATAAATCATCGAAGAGGGAAAAACAAAACCTTTTCTTTTCGTTAAAGAAACAATTTTTTTAATTGATTTTTTCATATATCTTTAGTTGTTATCTTCTTCGTCTTCCGTTTCCTTCTCATCTTCTTCGGGTTCAATTTCAACTTCCGGTTCTTCCGGATCAATATCAAAGAAATCAAGAAGATTTTCGTGGGTTAACCCGTCAACTTTATGGGTTACCTCTTTTTCTGTCCATGCGTCTTCACCGCTGATTTCGGCTTCGGATATGAGTTCAAAATCTTCATCCACCGAAGAGATGGGAATTATTTCCACTTGAAAATAAATTTCCGGGGCCTTGCGGGAAACCCCCGCCCCTCTTTCAATTTTTTCCAATTCCCAAATAACTTCTCCGGTTTCCGTGTCGTGATTTAATTCCGAATCCTCGGGATACTTCTCAACGATTGAAGCGTCCTCCGGAAGTTCGGCTACTATTTTTACGTCCTCAACGTCATTATAAAAATTTTCAACTGTCCAATAAACGGTGTAGCTGCTCGGTCTGTTTAATCTCAAAGGGAAAGGTCCTACCGTACTCAAAACATTTTCTTCATCGGCAAAGTCTTGGAAAAGTTTCAAATCGGTATTAACTTTGGTTCTTATTTCGGTTCTGGTTTGATCCAAGTTAATCGAAGTTCTTATCTCGGGATTGTAGGGCAGGTCCGTTTCTTTCACTTTGGACCAAAAAGATATCTTTTCTTCGTCATCGGGATAGAGTCTTCTGAGTCTTGAAACTGAAGCATGGCTCCAAGTGATGGTCCCCGCATTTTTTTGGAACCTTCCGTCCAAGGGGTCGACTCCGTCCATATCCATAAGTTCGGTATCCAAATCAACGGTCAAGAATAAATCTTCCAAGATGCTGTCTCCGACGTTTTTAAAGTATATTTCATAAAACAAATCTTCACCCGAACCGGCTACGTAATCCGAGCTGTCATTTATTATCGGATCGATATATAAACTGGGTTGTGGAATAAGAATCTCTCCTTCTATCTTTCTGAGAGGAATAAATTTATCGAATTTCCAAACTCCGAGTTCGGCTTTGAACCCCTTTATATCCCCCTGCTCGCCCTCCAAGGAGCCGAATATTTCAATGACCCCACCTTCGTTTCCGGGCAGGAGGTCCTTTCCCCACTGATCGTCTTCAATTCCCGCGGGAGTGCTACGGAGAAACTTGAAGTCGGAAGGGTAATCGATCCTTATTTCCAAGTCGGTCAAATCACCTTCCAGCTGAGAAAAGTACCTCATCCTGAACGGAAATTCTTCGTCAGCTTTCATTTCACTCGGTAGGTCGAACTCAAAACTGAGAGGCACTTCGGTTATTATTCCGGTATGAGTTCTCGGCTCTTCATAGCTGGCTGATAGATTCTGCGGAGAATAATTGAACCAGGCCGAAGCCTTTACCGAATCTCTCTCCATGCCGAATATTTTGGCTTTGAATTCAATCGTTTCCTCTTGTCCGGGATTAATATTCGGTAATTCCACTATTCGCCTGAAGGTGTCTCTTTCCATGGTTATCTCTTCCTCGTCTTCCTCAACGGGAACCGAAGCTTCCGGATATTCGAAGACAACCGATACGTCCTCGAGACGTGTGTCGCTATTATTTCTATATCTTATTTTATACTCAACTTCTTCAGCTACCTCGAACTCCTCCGGACCGATAATTTCAACTTTCAAATCAGCTTGAGAAAAGCTGCTCTTTTCAAAGTAAACGAAAGCAATAGTGCCGGCTACTAAAGCTAAAAGAAAGCTAAAGAAGGCTAATTTTTTCAACATTTTTTTCATATGTTTATGCTATCTTCTTTTAAAGTTTACCAGACCAATCCTTCTTATTCAAGACATGCCCTTGGAAGGGAGTACGGCCGTGTAGTTTTTAAGCAGCTCTCCCAGGTTGGAAAATTGCAAATTTCTTCTTAAAAAGTTCTCCATATCCGACTCGGAAACGGCTTTCAAGAAATCTCTGTCCTCCGGCTTAATTCCGACTTCCAGGGGGTCCTTTATATTTTTCGAACAAACCTTGCACAAAAGACCTCCTTCCCGGGGGCTGAAAGCGGAAACTTCTGATCTTTTATCCACGACACAACAGTTAACTTCCGGCTTATATCCCGCAAGCTCCAAGAATTTAAAAGCGAAGTAATAATAAAATCTGCGCAAATCTTCACTTTTCTCTCCGTTTTTTAATCTTAATTCCATTTCGTCAAGAATCCGAAATGACTTCTTCAAAAAAAGCCAAAGTCGTTCGTCTTTTTCTTCTTCGGGCAAAAAAGAATCGAAAAGTGAAGCCATCTTAAAAGACGTGGAAAGCTTCCCCAAGCTTTTTTTGATGTCGGAAAAACCGTTGACTTTGTCCGTATCGGTCAAAATATTGTAGTACCTTCCCCTGATGAACTCTATTTCACTATAGCAAAAAAGGCGAGCACCGGACTTCAACTTGGACTTGATCTTCCTTATCGATTTTCCGGTAACTCCCATCTTTCCGAAATCTTCCGTATAAACAATCAGGTACTCATCCGCCTCGAATCGCTGATATTTTTTAAGAAAGATAGCTTCCGTTTTATAGCGAGTAAACATAAATCAAATCTTTTCTATTCCTATGGTCAGGTCTCCTTTTTTAAAACTAATCTCTTTTACGTTTTCCGTTTTTACCGCTTCTACCTTTTCCATTTCCGAGATTCCGGCCTGATTTCGAAGATAATCCGAGTACTGCTTCAAAAGATCTTCAAAATCTCCGCTGAAATACAGCTTTATCTCTTCTCCGGGAACGAGGTCGGCCTTTTTTCTGAGATGTTGAGTTCTTCGGAGTATCTCCCTGGCCATTCCTTCTTTCTTCAATTCGGGAGAGATGTCGGTTATCAACTTGACTTTCTCATCCACGGTAATTTTTTTAACGTTCACTTCTTCTTTTAAAATATCCACAACTTCGGAGGACAATTCTTTGTCAATCTTCAATTCGGGTAGGGGTTGTCTTACCTTTATACCCGTCTTCGCTCTTTCGGATAAAGCTTCCTGAGCCAATTTTCTGACTTTTTCCATCTCTTTTTCCAGGCTTTCGTCGATAAGTGAATCATCAACCTCGGGATAATCGGCCAGATGGACCGATTCCTTTCCGGTGAGTTTTTTATAGAGATAGTCGGTTACAAAAGGAGTGAAAGGGGCCGCCGCCTTAACCACATTGACCAATACGTAATGGAAAGTGGTGGCGAATTCTTTCTTTTCTTTTTTCGATTGCGGATTTTGAAACTTGTTTCTGGATCTCCTCACATACCAATTGGACAAATCTTCAATTAAATCTTCAACCTCCCTGGCCGCTTCGGTTAATTTATAGTCATCCATTTCCTCAATTATCTTCTTTATTGCTCTTTGTGTCCGAGACAGAATCCATCTGTTTAGTGGATTTTCCGGTTCAAGATTATCGGATGAAGCGTTTTCGACATAAGTCTCAAAAAACGAGTGGCAGTGCCAAAGGGTGGAAATAACTTTTCTGTTCGTTTCTCTCACCCTTTCTTCGGAAAATCTGTAATCTTCACCGACTTTGGTGGAAGAGAGTAAAAAGAATCTTAATGAATCCGCACCGTAAGTGTCGAATACGTGACTCATATCGGGATAGTTTCTGAGTCTTTTGGACAGCTTTTTACCGGTTTCGTCCAAAAGAAGGCCGTTGGCGATCACGTTTCTGTAGGCCGGCTCATCTTTTCCCAGTCCCGTGTCTTCAAGAGTCAAAGCGGTGGCTAATACGTGCAAAGTGTAAAACCAGCCTCTGGTTTGATCCATGCCTTCGGCGATAAAGTCGGCGGGAAAGGCTTCTTCGGTCTTTTTTTTGTTTTCAAAGGGGTAGTGCATTTGGGCGTAGGGCATCGAACCGGACTCGAACCAACAATCGAAAACCTCTTCAACCCGTTTCATTTCACCTCCGCACTCACATTCCAAAATTACTTCATCTATGTATGGCCGATGTAAATCTTCCGGTTTTTCTCCGAGCTCCTTAACACTGCCTACCACTTTTCTTTCATCGCAATCCGTGCATTCCCATACCGGAATCGGGGCTCCCCAAAATCTGTTTCTCGATACCGACCAGTCTCTGGCGCCTTCGAGCCAATTGCCAAAACGTCCTTCTTTGACGTGTTCGGGAACCCAGTGAATTTTTTCATTGTTTTTTAGAAGCTGATCCTTGAATTCGGTAACTTTTATATACCAGCTGTCAAAAGCATAGTATAAAAGCGGAGTATCACAACGCCAGCAAAACGGATAGGAGTGTTCGTAATCCTCTTTTTTATAAAGCAGATTTTTTTCTTTTAAATCCTCCAAAATTTCTTTATCCGCTTTTTTGACAAACATACCTTTCCATTGCCCGGCATGTTCATTAAACTTACCCTCTTCATCAACTAAGTGAAAGAAGGGCAGGCCGATTTCTTTACCCAACTCAAAGTCATCTTCACCGTACATTACCGCCGTATGAACTATTCCCGTACCCTCTTCCAAAGTTACGAAGTCGGCCAAATAGACCTTAAAGCAATTGTCGATACCTTCCGGAGCGGCCTCTTTCATATAAGGATAGAGTGGTTCGTATTCCACCCCTTCCAAATCTTTACCTTTGAATTCTTTTTTAACTTCATATTCTTCTTCCAGGATCTCAAGTTTTTCTTTGGCCAAAATCAACTCCTCGCCCCCGTTTTCAACCAGTACGTAGCTGAAATCTTCATCAACCACCAAAGCGACGTTTCCGGGCAGAGTCCAAGGTGTGGTAGTCCAAGCCAAAAGATAAGCCCCTTTGAACTGACCGGTTTTAACTTTCATTTTCATAAAAACCGAAGGGTCGGTAGTCATCTCGTAACCTTGATTAACTTCAAAGTTGGAGATCGGAGTTCCGCATCGAGGGCAATAAGGAGAAATTCTGTAATCCTTATAGACCAGCTCTCTTTCCCAGAGCTTTTTGAAGACCCACCAGACGGATTCGGTATATTCTTCATCCATGGTGGCGTAATCGTTTTCGTAGTCAGCCCACCTGCCTACTCGAGTCAAGGTCTCTTTCCAGTCGTCCACACATCTGAATACCGAATCCCTGCATTTGGCATTGAACTTCTCAATTCCTATCTCTTCTTCAATCTCCCGCTTGCTGTTTACGTCAATCTCTTTTTCAATCAAATTTTCAACCGGGAGACCGTGACAATCCCAACCGACTCTTCTGGGAACCCGGTAGCCCCGCATTGTTTTATAGCGCAAAACGCTATCCTTGATAGTGCTGGCCAATACATGGCCGTAGTGGGGTTTTCCGGTAGCGAAAGGCGGACCGTCATAAAAACTGAAAAGATCGGCGTCCTTTCTCTTTTCCAGAGTTTTTCGGAATATATTTTTCTCTTTCCAAAAATCTATTATTTCTTCTTCTATCTTTGAAAAATCCATACCTTTTAAATTAAAAACTAATTTCAATAGTTAATAATAGCATAAATCATTAAAATTTTTAATCACTAATAAAAAAATCCAATTGCTCGAATTTTACTGTTAACTTTTAACTATTAATCTTCCCATTTTACCGTCATTCCCGACCCCGATCGGGAACCTACCACCTCTCTGTCATTCCCGACCCCGACACTCACTGTCATTCCCGACCCCGATCGGGAATCTACCACCTCTCCGTCATTCCCGCGAAAGCGGGAATCCCTTCAAAAAGCGTCATAGATGAGATCTCCAATCGAGTTGGAGATGACGAATAGTGTTCGTCATTCCCGACCCCGATCGGGAATCTCTTTGCATGCCTCTATTATATAAGATTCCCGCTTTCGCGGGAATGACAGTGGTGGTTTATTGGGATTCTTCCCGCCTGCCGGCTGGCACTTCACTGCGTTCGTTCAGAATGACAACCCTTTTTGTGACAGGTCTAACCTGTCACAAAGTGAAGGTTTAAGTTAAAAAAGGACAGGTTTCCCACCCTTCTAAGTTAAAGATAGGTTGGACCTCTCCTGAGTTGATAGATAGGTTAAACCTATCAAAGACGGTTGATCATTAACAAAAACCCGCCAGATGGCGGATTAACTTTAAGCGAAGATACTCTCTGTGAGGGGTTCTCAAAGAGAATATTAAGCTAAATTATTTTTCTAAGCTCTCCCGTCTTTATAAATCCCTCTTTACTCTTTTTTTCTTTTATTAACTCTTCTTTGCTTTTATTTTTTATCCTTCCTTCAAGTAGCCATAGAGGGTCCCCATGGCTAATAATTAAGACTGTCGCTTGCTCATTATTTTTATCAATATCTTCCAGGGCGTCAATCATTCTCTTTTCTACCGTTTCCCAGCTTTCTCCATTTTTAGGATTGTTATTAAAAAACTCTTTATCTATCGGAAATTTATTATAAAAATCTTCCTTTTTTCTGTCGTGCCAAACTCCCAGATCCAAATCTCTTAGCTTCTTATTAAAAATTATATCTCCGCTAAAACCAATCTCTTTTTTAACAATTTTTGCAGTTTGCTTTGTTCTTAAAAAATCGGATGCGTATATTTTACTTATGCCGAGCCTCTTAATCTCTTGGCTTCTTTTTCTTATCTGCTCTCTTCCTTCATCAGCCAGAGGAACCGAGTCGGTTGGATTTCTGGGATAAGTCAAATCAGTCTTATCTTTTTGATAAGCCGTTTTTCCGTGTCTTAATATATAATAGTCGTTTTTTAAATCCATAACTTACATTTTTTCCGGTAAGGGGATTCCCAAAAGTTCGAGTGATTTTTTTAGGGTTGCAAAACTTGCCTTGGTCACCGAAAGTCTTTGAGCTCTTTCCTTTTTCGACGGAGCTTCCAGGATAGGCATTTCATTATAAAATATGTTGAATTCCTTGGCCAATTGATAAGTGAAGTTCGCTATTGAAGAGGGGGTGAAATTTCTCTCGGCGGCATCTAAAATATTCTCAAATTCACCGATTCTTTTAATTATTCTTCTTTCTTTTTCGGAAAGGTTGCTTATTTGAAAGTTAAAATCTCCGGCCTTTTTTAATACGCTTTTAGCTCTCAAGGTAGTGTATTGCAGGTAAGGGCCGGAGTTACCCTTCAGGTTGAGTACTTTATCCCAATCGAAAACGATATCTTTTTTGTAATGCTTTTTAAGATCGGCGTATTTGACCGCTCCCACCCCTATCTTTTCGGCCGCTTCTTCCTTTTCCTCCTCAGTCATTTTTCCGGAAGTCTCAGAGGCTTCTATAATTTCTTCGGCTCTTTTTACCGCTTCTTCCAATACTTCCTTCAAGTGAACCGTTTTCCCTTTTCTGGTCGACATGGCTCCGTCTTTCAATCTGTACATTCCGTGGGCGACATGCATGAAATTGCTCCTTTTTTTCCAGCCCAACATCTCCACGGTTTTGAATAATTGCTTCATATGAAGTTTTTGATCCGCTCCTATTTCATAAATGAATAAATCCGGATTCCAGCGATTAATTCTATACTTAACGGTAGCTAAATCCCGAGTAAAATAAGTGGTTCCGCCGTCCGACTTCAAAAGCATGGCCGGAGACATCTCTTCGTCAAAATCAACTATCAAAGCTCCTTCAGACTCTCGAGCTACGTTTTTCTTTTTAGCTTCTTTAATAACCGCTTCCATTTTATCTTGATAGAAGCTTTCCCCGATATGATGATCAATATCTACTTCCAAAAGATCGTAAATCTTTTGAAATTCCCGCATGCTTTTTTCTACGCAGATCTCCCAGATTTCAGTCGCTTTCGGATCTCCTTCTTCCAGTCTTTTGAACCATCTTTTTCCTTCTTTTTCTATCTCCGGATTTTTCTTCGCCTCCTTGTGAAATTCAACATAGAGTTTTTCCAAGTCTTCAATCGACAAATCTTCCGGGTTTTCGTCTTCTTTTTTGATTTGCCTGATTAACTTTCCGTATTGGGTTCCCCAATCGCCCAAATGATTTACTCCCACACATTTCCATCCGTTGAATTTATATATGTTGTAAATAGCTTGCCCGACTATGGTTGATCTCAAGTGGCCGATACCGAAGGGTTTGGCTATATTGGGAGATGAGTAGTCCAAAACCATCGTTTTTTTCTTTTTTTTTCTTTCGAACTCGTTCACTTCCCTTGCTCGATTTTCCAAAGCCTGATCGGTAAGTCGAAAATTAATAAATCCGCTTTTATTCTCAGCAGTAAAAAAATCGCCCGTCACCTTTTTGGATAAAACTCGAGCTGTCTCTTCCGGGTTTTTTCCCAGTTCAGAGGCCAGTTTGAAAGCTATATTGGTCGCCAAGTCTCCATGACTTTCTTTTTCGGGGGTTTCCAGTTCAATATTTTTCAAGTCCACCGAAACTCCGAATAACTCTTCAACCGCTTTCTGAACTTTTTTCTTCAGTTTCTTCTCGAACATATGATTTATAATAACATAAATCGGTGTCAGTTTGAACCGCAAAAAATTACAAGAATATAAAACAAACCGTCATCCTAAAAATAAAACCCTCCTTCATTCTAAACGTTGTCCCCGCCGTCATCCTGAGCCCTTACCGTCATCCTGAGCGGAGCGAAGGATCTCATCTATAACACTTTTCGAGGAGACTCTTCGCCTTCCGCTCAGAATGACAAAGGGGCGCTTTTCGAGGAGATTCTTCCTGCCTGCCGGCAGGCAGGGCAGGCGGGCACTTCACTCCGTTCGTCCAGAATAACGGCTACGGCAATCGTTAATCTTTAATCTGTAGTCCTTAATAAAAAGCCTCCTTCACTAAAGTAATCCCGTCCCTGAATCCCGCCCCCGGGGCGGGAACGGGGGCTATTTGTCAATTTTCTTGTTTATTGTTAATATGTTTTCTGCTAATATAAAAATATGCCGACTTTAGCAAAAAATAAAAAAGCTTACTATGACTACGAGGTCCTGGAAAAGTTCGAGGCCGGCTTGGTTTTGACCGGACAAGAGGTGAAAGCGATTAGAGAAGGAAAAATTTCCCTGAAGGGTTCTTACGTAGTCATCAGGGGTCAGGAGGCTTTTCTGATAGGGGTAAAAGTTCCCCCTTATCAACCGAAAAACAGCCCCGACGACTATGATCCGGAAAGAAAACGTAAACTTCTTTTAACCAAAAAGCAGATAAAATACCTGATGGGGAAATCGAATGAAAGGGGGTTGACTTTGGTGCCTTTGAAGGTGTATACTAAACAAGGCTTAATTAAGCTGAAGTTTGGTGTTTGTCGCGGAAAGAAAAAACATGACAAACGAAAGAAAATCAAAGACAGGGAAATAGATAGGAATTTAAGAAGAAAAATTAAAAAAAATCGGGGATGAATCCGATTCGACGAAAACGCTCTTTAAAATGAAGCAAGCCGAGCCGCAATCTCGTAAAACTTGCAAACATTTGTAAGTGCCAACTTACAAGAAGACCTGGCATTCGCTCCTGCGCCAGCAGTAGCTTAAGTGCCTGCCTTCATCGCTGACGCCCGATGGGCGGTGAAAGTACCATAATTTCGGGATATGCGTTCCATTTTGGTCAAATGGTTCGTGAAACCAACCGACCTTTGGTCGGAGAGGTTTTGTCCGGATAAAATCTCCGGCCGAGAAATAACCGGACTAAGCTTGTAGATTCATTTTAGGAGGATTTTCGGACGGGAGGTCACACCTCCCCATCTCCACAAATTAATTCAAAATATATATTTCTACAAAGACGAGAGTAAACAAACAAATAAAGGCGAAAAAAATGAGGGTTGTAACCGCCGACGGTGAATACGTCGGAGTTTTATCTAAAGAGGAAGCTCTCAAAGAAGCGAAGAAAAGAAATTTGGACTTGGTAGAGATATCACCCAGTGCCAGCCCTCCGGTCTGTAAGATAATAGATCACGGAAAGTATAAGTACAGACAACAAAAGAAAGAGCAGCAGAAATCACAAAAATCTCATCAACCGGAGCTCAAAACTTTGAAGCTCAGTTTTTCAATCTCGGATCATGACATGGAAGTGAGAGCTAAAAGTGCCAAAAAATTTCTAAAAAGAGGTGATCGTGTAAGAGTCGTATTGCCTCTGAGGGGGAGAGAAAACGCCCTGCAAAAAACCGCTGAAAAAAAGATGAAAAAGTTCATAGAAATGATAAAGGAAGAAGTGGACTTACGAATAGATAAAGATTTGGAAAAAGAACCCCGCGGATTAACGATGACAATAAGTAAAAATTAAACCTATGAAACCGAAAACCAGAAAATCAATCAAAAAAAGATTCAAAATAACGAAAACCGGGAAGGTTTTACGCCGAAAACCCGGTCAAACCCATTACCGGGCAAAAATGTCCGGCGAAGAAAAAAGGAAGGCCCGAAAATGGGTCGAAGTTAAAGGTGCGGAAGCGAAAAAAATAAAAGAGGCGCTGAACTACTAAAATTATGCCCAGAGTTAAAAGAGGAAAAACAAAAAGAAAAAGAAAGAAAAAGGTAAAAAAGCAAACCAAGGGATATAAGTGGGGAAGAAAAAACAAGTACAAGTCTGCAAAAGAGGCTCTGATGAAGGCTTGGAGTTATAAATACAGGGATAGAAAAAAGAAAAAGTCCGAATTCAGAAAGAAGTGGCAGACACAAATCAACGCCGCCTGCAGACAAAACGGAACCACTTACAGCAAATTTATTCACAACTTGAAGAAGAACGACATCGTTTTGGATAGAAAAATCCTGGCCGACTTAGCCAGGAACAATCCTGAAACCTTCACAAAGATAGTAGAGGAAGCTAAATAAATTCGTTAGCTCTTTTAACTACCCGCCGCGTATTCTCAAAGGGCATGAGCTTCATAGCCTCTTCGAAATTAGCCCACTTAAAATCTCGATGTTCATTGGAGACCGCTACGGTCTCCTTTTTAGTTTCGGCTAAAAAATACACCACTATCTTGAAAACGGTTTCTTCTTCGCTTTTAAAATAATATTTATTGAACTCCTTGAAATCCGGAATGATTTTTATTTCATTTTCTTCAATGCCGGTTTCTTCAAAAAGCTCTCTGAGAGCCGCCTCCTCAGCGGACTCCCCTTCTTCTATGTGACCCTTGGGTAGGCCCCAATAATCCCTCTCCCTGTCTTCCGACGGATATTTTAAAAGTAAAAATTCAGGATCTTGTTTCTTTTTTTTGTATATGACGAATCCGGCTGATTTTTCCATCTTCATTTTTTTATTGAAAAAGTTAGCCACTCTTTTAAATTAAGTATGTCCCGGGTGAGCTCGTCCTTTCCGGGAGAATTCAAAGCGATAAAAGCTACCCTTCTTTCCACTCCTCCCATTTTCATTTTAAAAATATAAAACCCACTTGCCGATCCACCGTTTAGTCCGGTTTTTCCTCCTAAAAAGTCGTCTTTCTCATAAAATATATTCTTGTTTTCCAAGCCGGGAAATACGTGATAATTAATTCCCGGAGCCCAAACACCTCGAGAGATGTTCAAAATAGGAATGCGAGTATGATTCAAATAATAAGCCAAGTAATACAGGTCTCTCGCACTGGCTAAATTTTCTTCATCTCTTCCGGTTACGTCAACCAGCTGAGTGTTATGCATTCCAATTTGATCCGTTTTTTCTTTAAGCCTCTTCATAGTCCAATCTCGACCCAGATAATGAGAAAGAAAACGTGCCGCATCATCGGAAGATTCAATAAGAAGTGGGGCCAAAACGTCGACCATTCTATAGCTTCTGTTGGGTGTAATTCTGGAATTATCTTCCTTTAACATATAATCGGAAGCCCTTATTGAAGAAGTTGTTCCCATGTGCTCGGCAACCACTACGGCGGTCAGCATCTTAACTATCGACGAAATATGATGCCTGTCTTCCGGGTTTTTATCCAAAAAAACTTTCCCCGAATCCAAATCGGCAACTAAAAAGCTTTCGGCGGAAACCTCCGGTGGTTTTTCCAAAGATTTCTCTTCCGGCTCAAAACCGTCCTGTTGGGCAGTAATCGACAAAACGGGAAGTCCGGCTTCCAAAAAATCGTAAAGTCGACGCATTTTTTCAGTTTCAACTCTTATACACCCTCCACTGATTCTCGAATAAAAGGGAGCTCCTCCGGGATAGAAGGGCTGCCCGTGAATCAGGTACTTTCCGTAAAAACGAACGGAAAAGGGCATGTAAACGGACGTAGTGGTGGAAAATCTCAATCCCTCCTTGGAAATTACTTCGTAAAGTCCGGACGGAGTTCCTCCCCAAGTCGCCGGGTCGATAGCGGCCAGCATTTCAAAATTTTCTTTCAGATCCCCATTCTCATAAAACCCGAGTTTTCCGGTTACCGTATTTATCTTCAGGTAATCGGTTAGCT
>PWHM01000137.1 GCA_003554915.1 Candidatus Nealsoniibacteriota bacterium | reverse complement strand
GGTATTCTGGAACCACGTGGCAAGGTCCAGACAGCTTGATATCTGCAAGGAATTGGGAATAAAAACAGTTTTTTTTGAAAGAGGAACTGGATGGAGAAAGCGCGATCCGAAAGCTATGAAAGAGTTTCTTGATTCTGTAGACACTGTTTTAAGTAATTCCTGGGCTGGCAAACGCATGCTTACTGAAAGATGGGGTTTTAAGGGGCAATGCGAAGTTGTGTCCAATGCTTTGAGACCTGAAATTGATACCGAGAAGGTTGTGCCAAAGAAATTTCCCGAGGAAAGGCTTTTAAGGCTGGGTGTGGCATCAAGGCTGGTGGCTTACAAAGGAGTTGCTTCTGCTGTGCTGGCTATGAACGAATTAAAAAAAAGGGGAGTTGAGGCAGAACTGCATATTGCAGGGGACGGGGTTGAAGCAACATGCTTGCAGTCCCTTTCGCAAAGATTGAATTCCCCTATTGTTTTTCATGGAACGCTTGAGAATATGGAGTGGTTTTATAACCATATTGATTTACTCATAGTTCCTTCTATTAGGGAGCCTTTTGGTACTGTGGCTGTTGAGGCTCAGGCCAAGGGATGTCCGGTGGTATGTTCTGGAGTAGATGGTTTGCCAGAAGTGATTCAGCATAATAAGACCGGGTGGGTTGTAAAGCCGTCTTGGGACATCGGAAAGTATCTGGGCTATACGGCACAAAAGGAAGATATACCTAGTTTAGTGTTTTACCCGCATTTGGATAGGCTTGACCAGCCCTTCGCCCTAAACCCTAGAGATATAGCGAATTTCGTTTTGTGGGTAGTTAAGAATAAGCATTTTTACTCTCAAATAAGCGAAAATGCTATTAACTTTGTCCAGGAGAATTTTAAATTTAATGAGTATATAGACAGGATCATTGGTCTTTTAAGCTCGACTCCTACAGCTACAGCTCACACGTCATCGGCAATTAAAGATTATTCTGCTTGAATTATGGATGATGGCGAGTGCTCTTCATTGCTTCTTCAAAAAGTTTCCAGAGTTCTTTGACATGCTTTTCGTGGCTGAATCGTTCTTTGGCTGTGTTGTGAGCATTTTGAGAAAGCTTTTCGTACAGTTCGGGATTTTGCATGATAAACATTATTTTTTCTGCCAAGTGTTCTGGGTTGAGGGCTTTAGGGGACACTAATGAATCTTCGTCTGGACTATACACTAGATCGGGTAAGCCATCAGCTGTGCCACCCATCTCAATGTATTCTGCAATATCTAAAGTTGGTGGTATAGAATAACCTGTCTCTCCTTCCAAAATTGTTTCTGGTACTCCGTCCACCCTCGATACAATTACCGGACATCCCATATATTGCGCTTCAATACAAACTTTCCCGAAAGACTCTCGAATTGAAGGTACAATCAAGATATCTAAATATTTATAAAATAAGTTAGTTTCTTCAGGATTAATTAGTCCATGGAAAATCACTTGGTCTTGAATACCAAGTCTGGAGGATAGATTATAAAGATATTTTTCTTGGGGACCAGTTCCAGCAATGTGTAAATTTAAAATCTGACCACGTTCCTTAAGCAATTTTATGGCATAGATAGCAATTGCAAATCCTTTGACTGCTACTAATCGCCCACAGACTCCTATTCGAAAAGGTCGTTCTGAAGGAAACGTCTTGGTAATTGAATCTTGCTTGTCAAAATTAGCTGGAAGTGCATTTAGACTGATGTTTATTGGAGTTGAAGGGTTGAAGCGCAAAGCAATATGCCTCGAGGTAGCATAAGAGTTAGCGACAATTAATTGGGCTGAATTAAGGTAATCAAGTTTAATTTGTTCAAAAGGAATAGAATTTATATTACCATGTTCATAATGTATATAGGGAACACTCAATTCATACATCCATTTGTATTTATATTTTATTGATCCAATACAATTCCAGAAAATAATTAATGAAGGAGAAATGTGTTTTTTTATCAATTTAAATTTGGCTTTGGAAAAAAATAAAGGAATGTTTATCCTTAAAAGAGATCTTGAAACACTTATAGAAATAAGACTTTTGTTTAAGCGTTTTATAAGGAGAGGGTGTACTCTGTTGCTTAAAGCATAAACATGATTTTTGCTATCGAATGGTATGTATTTAGATTCAAGAAATTCACAAAGAGCAGACTCATGACCGCCAACATTGTTTAATGTAGCTATATGTAGTAGCTTTGGCATAAAAGTTTCTTTGAAAAAATTTATTTTGATTGCATATAGGATCTGACACTAAAATGTATAGTTAAAGAATATTATATCTTCTTTAAAATAATCTTCTACAAGATTGATTGTAAAATCTGAATAAAGTTTTCGATATTCAGGGCGCTTGGTTTTGTTGACGTGTGGTAATTCCAATTTTTTGCCTAGCATTTTGCTTAATATGTTTGTTTCTTTGGCTAAATTTTCAAACTTTGCAATATAGCTCACAATTAAATTGCCATGCAAATCTACGACCCAATCTTTTTGTAGCACTGGGGTTTTATCTGCAAAACTAGACTTCCTTCGCTCTGACAAGTTGCTAAGACCATCTTCCAAAGTAACCCATTTTACAAAGTCGGAAAAATTCATCTCTTTAACTTTGGGGTATAAATGATGCTTCCAAGGTTTTTTTGTGTCTGGGCTAATTTCTGCAAATTTTATAAAATAAAAATATGAAGCAACCCAGTCCCAGGGATTTCTTACTACTGCAAAAGAAAAAAAATTGTTATATTGATATCCCAGAATTTGCTTGATGTCTAATGCAAACTCATGTTTTTTAAAAGATACTTGGTTGTATATTTTTTTATAAAGTTTTCTTTTTAACTTAAGAATGCGTGAACTTTCTGGGTAAATATTACCATGTGGCATTCTGAATGCCAATGAGTTAACAATGCTAGTTCCTCCTGTTTTTGGAATGTGTATGAATATGATCTTGTCTTTTGATGAAATAAACATAACAGTAAAATTTCAGCTTATAAATATAATTTATGGCATTTATGAAATATTTGTGCTTGAATGTGATTTAGATTGCTTAGCAGTTTCTTGTATTTGGAGATAAGATAAAATATATGCAAACATAAAACCACCAAAACTCCCAACTAATGTATGTGTTCGTAGAGCAAAAGTTGTTAGTCCTGTCAGTATAAGAAAAAATATTCCTGTAAGAAAAAATACATATAAGCTTCGGGATGTAATGTTCTTTCTAAAAGTAGTTGTAATTCCTTTGATAAAATAGAACAATGTTAAGGACATAACCAAAGTACCTAATATTCCTGTACGAAATAAAATTTCCAGTAAATCGTTGTGCAGATGAGGATGGTGTTGTTTTGGCGGCCAATTATACATATTTCTAAGCTCCTCATGCTCAGAGATAGTCTCTGCTGCAATTGGACCCCACCCAAATAAAGTAATATAGTTATCTTGAGAGAGAGCCCAGCAGTAAAGGTGGATTCTTGTTCCTATATTTGTTCTTTCAATCTGATCCCATTCTCCTTTAATTGCTTTTTCCATGGTGGCTCTCTCTTCTAGAAACCTTTCTTTGATTTTGTCAAATTGACTAAGACCAATAGCTATAAGTATTAAAAAAATTACAATGGTTGTTACCAAGCCTTTATAGAAAGTCTCCTTTTTATGAGGACTCGTGATCATATAAAGAATAAAGCTGAAAGGAAAGGACAGAAATGTTGCTATCCAGACTGTACGGGTAAGGGGCACATAAACCCCCAATGCTAGACAGACAGCGAGAATTATTAATATTGCATAGCCTAGAAAAATTTTTTTTTGATTCTTTAAGGATTCGGGCAACAGGTCTTTGTTTGTTAATGCAACTGCCAACAACAACAATCCAGTCCAAGTAGCATATTGGTTAGTCCAAAATCCGAGTATGTCTCGCCCGGGTCTTTTCCCTTCAAGCATAGCTCCCAAGGTGTTCCAGTCTAGAATCCAAGGGAGTGCTGATATTACAAATCCAAGGCAGGTGATCAATAGTGCATTACGTATAGAAGTAAGATTAGGTCCGATCCACCAACCGATCGGTACAAGCAAAGCATAAAGAGCCATTTTTCTGGCTTCGTCCAGTTGTTCCAGGCTGTCCACGAATGGAAACTTGTACATGCCAGATATTGCCGAAGCTGCTACCGCAAGGACCCAAAGCAACATAAGCCAGAAAATCGGCTGACTCAAAAGAATTCTGAGTTGCTTCCAGGCAAGCAAAAAAGATATCCCTAGAAGGATTTCTCCTGTGCTGAAGAGGTCGCTTTGGAGGTTGATGTTAGCCAGATATAAAAACAATCCTAGCAAACCTAGAGTTTCAACATATATGTTTCCGGCTCTGGGGATATGAGGGTTGGGCGGAAAGATTTTGATTAATAACCCATGGATGTTGGAAATAATTTTATTAAGAAAGTTCATGTATACTTTGCAAATGCCTTAACTGTGAATGAGCTAGCTAAATCCTTAATTTTTAGTGCCATGAGAAATATTTATTATTGCAAAAAAGGGGGGCTTACGTTTATGTAAGGGTACTAAAATGAATAGCCCAGCACCTTGATTTCATAAGCAAAGAACCCTTCAAAAAGTTCTTTCAATTCGGAGTCGTAATATTCCCTGTAATTTCTTTTTTGGGGTCTGTACCCGCCTTTCGCGTGCTACAAGCTACCATTCCATGGAACCCTGATAAGCGGCCCCAGGAAAAATACAATTGAAACTATTTTGCAGAATCAAACAATACCAAATCACGTTTATACAACCGCCGGATTATTTTTCGGCTCTCTGGGGTATAATAGTCGTCCAAACTGTTTTTTGCGCCTGTTACCTTTTTGCTGAAATCAGGGAGAGTAAAACTGTTTTCTCCGAAGATCCTGGTGTAGACAGCTTGCAGATCCGG
>PWHM01000029.1 GCA_003554915.1 Candidatus Nealsoniibacteriota bacterium | reverse complement strand
AAATAAAAAACTTTAATTATTTTTATGTCTCTAATCCACCATCAGTTATATTCCAACTGTATGTTGACGTTAAAGTATCTCTTGCCACTCCACCAGCTTCATTATATTTACTATTACCACCATGTAAGGTTATTCCAGTGTTTACAAAATGCTCGGCTTTATCTGCCCAATTTATCAACATATCTGAATATCTTTCAGTTGGTAAAGTGGTATCAAGTAACATATCTCTCATACCCTGAAATTGAGAACTACTTAATTTAAACGGTTCCCATAATTCAATACCAAGAATATCTGTAATAGAAGTACAATCCCGAAACATATCTCTCATATTAGTAACATTACCAACACTCCAATTACTTACTGAAGTTCCAGATAAATTTAATGAGGTACAATCTCTAAAACACCACATAAAATTAGTAACTTCTGTGTTATTATCAAATAGACCAGTTGGTAATGTTTCTAAATTAGTACAAAAATAAAAACAATAATCAAAACGAGTAACTTTTGTATTATTATCAAATAAACCATTTGGTAATGATGTTAATGAAGCACAATTACTAAAACACGAATTAAAAGTAGTAACTTTTGTACAATTATCAAATAAACCAGTTGGTAATGTTTCTAATGAAGCACAATCTCTAAAACAATGACTAAAATCAGTAATTTCTATACAATTAAATAAATTACTTGGTAATGATGTTAATGAAGTACAACCGCCAAAACAATAACTAAAATTAGTAACTTTTGTGCAATTATCAAATAAACCCGTTGGTAGTGATGTTAATGAAGTACAATCTCTAAAACAATAACCAAAATTAGTAACTTCTGTACAATTATCAAATAGACCAGTTGGTAATGATGTTAATGAAGTACAATCTCTAAAACAATAACCAAAATTAGTAACTTCTGTACAATTATCAAATAAACCAGTTGGTAATGTTTCTAATGAAGTACAATTTCTAAAACACTCTCTAAAATCAGTAATTTCTATACAATTAAATAAATTACTTGGTAATGATGTTAATGAAGTACAACCGTAAAAACATTGACAAAAATCAGTAACTTTTGTACAACTATCAAATAAACCCGTTGGTAGTGATGTTAATGAAGTACAATTTCCAAAACACCAACTAAAATCAGTAACTTCTGTACAATTATCAAATAGACCAGTTGGTAATGTTTTTAATGAAGTACAAATTCTAAAACACCAACTAAAATCAGTAACTTTTGTACAATTATCAAATAAACCCGTTGGTAATGTTTCTAATGAAGTACAAGACCTAAAACACTGTTCCGCGCTAATAACATTTTGCCAATTAGGTACATCAGTTGCAGTTATTTTTAAATTTTCACAACTTCTAAATGCGTAATATAATGATTCCCACACTGGATCACCCCATTGAGTCACTTCCATATATTTAGCTCGATTAAAACTTGAATTAACATATAATCCACCGAACACACCTTTTATTTCTACATCATATACCCCTGGTGTGTCATATGTATGAGTTATATTATCTGATGTTGTAACATCTTGAGTTGTTCCATCACCCCAATCAACAGTAAAGTCATAATTTAAATCAGAATTTAAATGTAAAGTAGCTTTATCATCCTCAGGATCATCTGCGCCTCCGCCATCTTGTTTGGTTGTGTCCATTTTAAGGATTAAAGGTTTGGGTTTGGGTTCAATACCAATAAGTTTATTTGTTACAAGTAGTTTACCTCCTATTTTGACTAATTTTTTACTCATGCTTATTTCTTTTTATTTTATATATTCTATTCAAAAAGATGAAGGGAAGACTTCAACAAATCAAACATTTAAAAAACTTTAATTATTTTTATATCTCTAATCCACCATCATCTATATTCCAACTGTATGTTGACGTTAAAGTATCTCTTGCCTCTTCACCAGCACTATTATATTTACTATTACCACCGTGTAAGGTAATTCCAGTGTTTTCAAATTGGCCAGCTTTAGATGCAAAATTAATTAACATATCTGAATATCTAGTTGTTGGTAAAGTGACACCATTTAACATATCTCTCATACCCCAAAGCGAAGAACTACTTAATTTAAACGGTTCCCATAATTCAATACCAAGAATATCTGTAATATTAGTACAATTCTGAAACATTTCTCTCATACTAATAACATTACCAACACTCCAATCACTTACTGAAGTTCCAGATAAATTTAATGAAGTACAATCTCTAAAACACCTACCAAAATCAGTAACTTCTATACAATTATCAAATAAATTACTTGGTAATGATGTTAATGAAGTACAACCGCCAAAACAATAACCAAAATTAGTAACTTTTGTATTATTATCAAATAGACCAGTTGGTAATGTTTCTAATGAAGTACAAGTATAAAAACAATATCTAAAATCAGTAACTTCTGTACAATTATCAAATAAACCCGTTGGTAATGATGTTAATGAAGTACAATTTCTAAAACAATAACTAAAATCAGTAACTTCTATACAATTATCAAATAAACCGGTTGGTAATGTTTCTAATGAAGTACAATTTATAAAACAATAACCAAAATTAGTTACTTCTGTATTATTATCAAATAAACCAGTTGGTAATGATGTTAATGAAGTACAACCGTTAAAACACCATCCAAAATCAGTAACTTCTGTACAATTATCAAATAAACTGGTTGGTAGTGATGTTAATGAAGTACAACCATAAAAACAACCATAAAAATTAGTAACTTTTGTACAATTATCAAATAAACCGGTTGGTATTGTTTCTAATGAATCACAATAATCAAAACAATATTTAAAATTAGTAACTTCTGTACAATTATCAAATAAACCATCTGGTATTGTTTCTAATGAAGTACAATCCTGAAAACAACCCATCGCGCTAATAACATTTTGCCAATTAGGTACATCAGTTGCAGTTATTTTTAAATTTTCACAACCACTAAATGTGTAATATAATGATTCCCACACTGGATCACCCCATTGAGTCACTTCCATATATTTAGCCTTATCATCTTCCCAACCAGTAAGTAATCCGCCAAATACACCATATATTTTAACAATATATTCTCCTGGTGTGTCATATTTATGTGTTAATTGAGTAGATGCTGCAACAACATCATTATCAATTTGTTCTGTAGTCCCATCGCCCCAATCAACAGTAAAGTCATAATTTAAATCAGAATTTAAATGTAAAGTAGCTTCTTTATCATAAACATCATTACCTCCGCCATCTTGTTGGGTTGTGTTCATTTTAAGGATTAATGGTTTGGGTTCAATACTAATAAGTTTATTTGTTACAAGTAGTTTACCTCCTATTTTGATTAATTTTTTAGCCATAGTTTTAATTTTTATTTTTATTTTTAATTTTTATTTTATATATTCAAAAGATGAAGGGAAGACTTCAACAAATCAAACATTCTCTTCTCCAGACTTTTTCAGCATAAAAGATTTTACTCACGCTCAATATTAAAACAATAACAACAACTACTATTACTACTACTATTATTGATACATAACAACAACAACTATAAAAAAATAAAAAAAAATTCAATAAAATACTATTACTATACTTATACTTATACTATAAAATACTATTACTATAATAACTACAGTTACTACAATCGTTACAATCAACATTTAAAACTACCATTACAATAAGGTTAAAACATTTTTCAATAAACAACAAACCTTTATTTAAAAACCTTTATTTAAAAACCTTTATTTAAAAACCTTTATTTAAATTCTAATATCTTTATTGTTAATACTACTACTATATTAATATGGGATAATTCTTTATCAAAATTCTTTATATTTCAATTTATCACTACAATAAATAACAACATATTTTTCTCAAAATACATCTCAGTTACTTTGCTTATTTTTTTCTTCAATTCTTTAATTTTTCCAAACTAACATATTTTAAACCTCTCTACTTTAAGATCCTCTTCATCTCAAGATCCTCTCTATCCTCAAAAAACTCTCAGTCGAACTACTATCCCATTTTTCAAAAATTCTTCAAAATCTATTGTTATTTATTCTATTATTTACATCATTATCTATACTATTATCTATACCATTATTACTACTATATAAACTACTCAAAAACTACATATAAAACTACTCAAAAAATTGTTTTGAAACGAGCAAACTTCAAGCAAATCATTGAATCACACCTCAAATAAAAAACCTTGTTTATATTGAAAAGGTTAAAAATTTTATTGAAAAAGGTTAAAAAACCCAAGTAAAATCTAAACGTAAAAAGAACTGAATTTTACTATGATATTTGTGAATAGTATCGTGATTTTATTATGAGAATTTTTGTGAAATATTGTGACATTTATCGTAACATTTATCGTGAGAATTTGTGAATAATTCTGAACATAAAAGTATCCTGTAAGAACAAAATATAAAAGATCTACAAAATTAATTGTTATGGGTTTCATCACAGAGATCCTCTTTAAATATACTATTAGGCCTGGATTTGATTAAACTAAACCTAAACTAAATCTAAGCTTAAACCAAACCCAAGCCTTAAAGAAACCAAACCCAAGCCTTAAAGAAACCAAACCCAAGCCTTATTCCAAATCATTCCTCAGTTCAACTACTTCATCAGGTAGTAATTTTCTACTACAAAAAGATATTGCTGATTTATCCACATCCCAAGTATTTCTAGGATCTGACAAACTAACAATTGCACCATGAATCCTTAATACTATTTGTCCATGAAAGTTCCATTTGTTATCATTCACTTCCATCATTTCTCCAACTTTTAGATCTCTCGAACTAAACTGTTGATTAGCCCCCGTTGAATTTTTTTGTCAATTTTACCATGATTTTTTTGTCAATTTTACCATGATTTTTTTGTCAATTTTACCATGATTTTTTT
>PWHM01000126.1 GCA_003554915.1 Candidatus Nealsoniibacteriota bacterium | reverse complement strand
GAAAAAGAAAAATACGGTAGTATTGAAATTGATTAATCTCTCATTTTTAAACTATTCCGGAATAAATACCAAACTGCTGCATTCCGGAGTCATCGTTTCGTGATCTATAAAGGTCTGTAAACACTCTATCCTTCTTACCACTTGATTGCCGTAAAATGCGTGTCGAGGATCATTCCAATTTGATCCGGCATAATACCGTAAAGCAGCGGTTCTTTCATTATGATTACCTCCCAAATTAGAAAGATAGGTGGCTGAAGCCAGAAATGAATCTTGAAGCTTCCACGGGCTCGGCTCCCTGCCTAATCTTGCTTTTATGTCTTCTCTTTGATTCCACCAAGTCGTGGGAATAAATTGTGCCGGACCCATTGCTCCCCCATATCCAATTTGAAAAGGGCAAGAAACCGGAGTGCTGTATGGATCCAGATTCAATATATCAGTAATTTTCAAAAATTTTTCAGGGTCATTTCTCGAAGATCGTGGAGGGGTGGCCATTAAATTACTAACATGAGCACCGCTGGCTATTCGCACTCCGGCTCCGGTTTCGGGATCGGTTAAAAAGCATTCCCCTACGTTTCTACCGAGTGCCGATTCTTGAGTTATAATAGCTAAAAGAAAGGCCGGCCTGATTCCGGTTCGCTCCTGAACCCATCTGGCAACCTCCAGAGCTTCTCCGAAAGACGGAACTTCCGCTTCCGGAAGCCCTACCAAAGCAAGTCGCCTATTCATTATTTCTTGCGCTCTTTCTTCAATAAATTCCTTTTGCTCCATCTGGCGCTGGTACTCTTCTTCCGTAAGGCCGTAGAGGTACTCGTGTTCCTGTTTGGCGGCCTGACTCTCCTGTTTTTGCAGAGCTTGCTGCCTGACAGTTCTTTCCGTCTCTTCCCTTTCTCTCGCTAATCTTTCCTCTTCGGTTTCCAAAGAGTTTCTGATACTTTTAATTTCATTTAAAATATTCTGGCTCTCAGAAGAAAGCTGTTCCAAGGCAGTTAGATTACTAAAAAATGCTGACAGCTCTTGATCGGCTATTAAAATCTCCAAGGTGGACTTCCTGTCTTCCCTGTTTACCGTTTTTAAAATTTCTCCCAACTGATCTTGGTGCGTATCTATTCGGCTATTCATCCTTCTTATCGATTCTTGGGTATCCTCTATTTGCAAGCCGAGCTGTCTAATTCTGACTTCACTCTGCTGAATTTGCTGATCCAACTGAGTCATTCTGTTTTCAAGAGTTGCGATTTGGTTGGCCAGATTTCTTTTTTCCTCTTCGGTTCTCTCTATCTCTCCTTCCCACTGATCTTGAAGCTCACCCAAATAATCTTCACATTTTTCCAAAACTTCTTGATAGGCTTCGTCACCCTCGCGCTGGTGGTAATCGTCAAGTTTGGTTGCCGAAATACAAAGCTCTTTCTCATATTGAGTGAGTCCAAAAACTCTTCCACTGAAAGCGAGTAAAATTAGTAGAAGTAAAATTAAAAACGCTTTTTTCATTTGTTTTCTTCTTCTTTTTTAGGTTTCTCCTCCTTTTCGGGGGCTTCTTCTGCGTCTTCTTCTTCCGGCTCTTCTTCTTTTTCTCCCACAACTTCTATGTCTTCCAATTCCTCATCAATCGGCTCTTCCAGCTCTTCGTCGATGTCTTGCGGCCTGGATACCAAGGCAACCACCGTGTCATCGTCTTCCATTATTTCAACTTTGTCGGGAGTATCCAGGTCTTTAACCTTGATTACATCGTCAAAAGTTTCCAAAACCGAAACATCGACCTCAATGTCGTGAATCAAGGATTCGGGAAGAGCTTCAATAGTAACTTCGGAAAGATTTCTAACCAGAGTTCCATCCTCTTCCTTTACGGCAAGTGACTCGCCTACGAATTCCAAGGGAATCTCCACTTGAACCTTTTCTTTCAAGTCCGGTTGATAAAAATCGACGTGAGTAAACTCGTCGGTAACCGGATGTTCTTGAGTTTCCTGAATAAGAACCGTGGGGGTCTTCTTCATTTTTTTACCCTCTTCGTCTTTTAAATCTATTTTAATCAAAGTACTTTCCCCGGCCTCTCTTTGGGCTTTTTCAAAATCGACACGATCCATTTTGATCGCCAAATTGTCGATTTGATAACCGTAAACTACGGCGGGCAGCTTGCCCTCCTTTCTTAACTGATTAACGCTTTCGTCTTTTGATCTGATTCGAGCTGATAAATTCAACATAACTTTAACTTTCGGTTATTTTTATTACTTCTACCGGGCAACTTTCCGCGGCTTTTCGATTGCATCCCTCCTCTTCGATTTCTTTTACCTTTTTCCCACCTTTTTCTTTTGAATCTTTAAGGATCGCCTTTCCGCCACCTCCCATTACCCAATGATCGGGACAAGCGGATACGCAAGCACCACATCCTATACAATTCTCCCTGTTATAAATTATTTTCATAAAATATATTTATTTTCTCTTCCGTCTTTTTACGAACAACTTCACTTAAATTTGAAAAAAGCTTATAGGGGGTAATTTCTTCCGGTTCACTTTTCAAAGCCCTTTCAACTTCGTCCCGCCAAACTTTTCTCAGTTCCGTATTGACATTCACCTTGACTACTCCTTCTTGTATTGCTCTTTTAACGTCCTCGGCTTTTAGTCCCGAACCGCCGTGTAAAACCAAGCCGGTTTCCAGCCTTTTATTCATCTCGGTAAGTCGGTTGAAATCCAGCTCGGGCATATCGGTATAAACTCCGTGAACGTTACCAATCGAAAAGGCGCAAAGGTCAACTGCCGTTTCTGAGATAAATTTAACAAGTGTCTCAACGGAAGTCAAGTCTTTTTGCTCTTCGGGAGCGCCTTTATGAACACTCGAGGAGCCCCCCACTTTCCCCACTTCCCCTTCTACCAGCGCTTTTCCTTCCGCCATTTTAACTACTTTTTTGGTCTTTTTTATGTTTTCCTCAATCGGCAAGTCGGATCCGTCAAAGTGAACCATGTCATAACCGGCTTCTATCGCTTTTTCAACCCAATCCAAGTCTCTTCCGTGGTCCAGATTCAGATAGATCTCCGGGTAATCCTTTCTCAAGGCGTCTCTCAAGGCGACCGCTTCCTTCAAGCCGACAAATTCACTCTCACCCCGGGAGGTTCCCAAGATAACGGATACTTCACTGTCTTTAGCCGCTTTAACTATGCCCTTGAGTTGCTCCAAAGTAGAAAAATTGAATTGGCCCAAGGCCCATTTTCCCTTTTTCGCCTCTTCAATATGTTTTTTCAGTTTCATCTACCTTTATTTTTTTATAGTTTTCTCCTTCCTTTAATAAACCTTTTTTGGCTCCCCTTTTGGCGAGGCAGCTCGAAGCATTGGCGACCCCTAATTGTATCGCCTCTTTCAGGTCACCGAATTTAATAAGCCCGGAAACGAACCCGGCCCCGAAAGAGTCCCCGGCTCCCGTCCTATCGATGACATCCGTATCAAGAGCTTTCGCCCTGTAGATCATTTTATCATCGGAAATCGACACTCCTCGAGAACCCTTGGTAATAGCGAATATATTCCGAAAACTTTCATCTATCTTTTTAAATATTTGATCTTCCCGCTCATAGTCGATACCGGTTAAAATTGAGGCTTCTTCTTGATTTAAAAGCAAAACGTCAATTTTTCCCAGAGCGGTTTCGAAGCCGTCGTCTTTGAGGATATCTTTCGAAGGATTTACCGCCAACTTGATATCTTTACTTTTCGCCAAGTCGATTATTTTATAAAACTCACCAGCCGCTCTTTTTGGAAACGGAGCCAAGTAAAACCAATCGGCCTCCAATTCTTCCGGAATTTCTTCAGCTTTGAACTCACCGGAGGCTCCCCTGTAGACCAGTATGGTTCTATCATTTTCCTCAACGTCCAAAACGACCGAAAAATTAGTTTTTTTGTTCGCGGTCTTTTTAATGAAATCGGTAACCACTCCGTGTCTTTTTAAAATTTGAAGCACTTCGGTTCCGGAGAGATCACTTCCCACCTTGCCGATGTAAGCGGTTTTCAGGCCTTGACTTGCAAAAGTAGCCGCCGTATTGGTTCCTCCCCCTCCGACGGTAAAAAATATCTCGTCGGAATTAACCTTCGAACCCAAAGGGAAGCAAATCCCCTTGCCGGTAACGAATCTCTCACTTTTTAAAACGACCGGGTCGGTTCTCAAAAACACGTCTTTGGTTGCCGACCCGAAGGTGGCTACATCAATGTTCATGTTTTTCTATTTCTTCATAAGTTTTGATAATCGACTCCGGATTGACTGAGATGGTATCTATTCCGCACTTTACGAGAAACTCAACAAACCCTTCGGTAGTAGCCGGAGCTTCTCCGCAAATTCCCACCGGCTTGTCCAGTTCATGGGCCTCCCAAAGAAACTTGGCGATGGTTTTTCTTACCGCCGGATTGTTTTCATTGAATAGATCTTTCAACTTTCCGTTATCCCTGTCGACTCCCAGCGTAAGTTGAGTTAAGTCGTTCGAACCTATCGAAAAACCGTCGAACCTTTTTGCGAATTCCTTAACCAGAATGACATTGGAGGGAATTTCAGCCATAACGTATATGTCCATCTTGTCCCGGGTCAGTCCGTAGTCGGCCATTATCTTCAAGACTTCGTCTCCTTCTTCCGGCTTTCTGCAAAACGGAACCATCAGGTTGACGTTGTCCAGCCCGAAGGTCTCTCTGACTCTTCGCATCGCTTCGCATTCCATTTCAAAGGCGGGACGAAAGTCTTCATCGGCATAGCGAGAAGCACCCCTGAAACCGATCATGGGATTGGATTCCTCCGTTTCGTAAAGCTCGCCTCCTACCAAATTTTTATATTCGTTGGATTTGAAATCGGAAAGTCTGACCAGAACCGGCTTGGGATAAAAAGCGGCGGCAATCTGGGCCACACCTTCGGCCAGCTCTTTGATGAAGTGTTCTTTTTT
>PWHM01000096.1 GCA_003554915.1 Candidatus Nealsoniibacteriota bacterium | reverse complement strand
TTTACCTTTCATTGTAACTTCCTCTTCGTCATCCATTTCCCTTTTCGCTTTACATTTTACACAATATGCTTCAGACATATTTTCTTTGAAATTACATTTTTTAACCGACCTTTAACCTACTGAATCCATTATAACCAACACTAAGAAAAAATCAAGTTAAAACCCGTTTATTTTTTATCGCTTTCTCCTTCAGGTTTTCAACGTCCAGGTTTTTGTCCAGCTCCAGAACCTCCTCAAGATTGGCTTTGGTCTCCGGTCTACGGGGATTGAAAAGAGTACAGCAGTCCTGATCGGGAAGAATGGATATCTCATAAGTACCTATCTCTTTGGCAACGGAAACTATCTCTTCCTTGTTTTCTCCGACGAGAGGTCGCAAAACGGGTAAATCGGCCGCCTGCTCGGTTGCCCGCATGTTGGGAAGGGTTTGGGAGGAGACTTGACCCAGACTCTCTCCGGTCACCAAACCGAACGCAGATCGGCTCTGAGCGATTTCGGCGGCTATCTCAAGCATCGCTCTTCTGTAGAATATTATCCTGAATTTTTCCGGAATCTCCAGCTTTATCTTTTTTTGTAATTCTCCGAAAGGAATCAGAAACAGCTTTCCTTCGGGAGAATAGTTTTTCAACACCTCGAATATTTTTTCACACTTCTTTATCGAGTCGTCCGATAAAAGCGGATAGGCGTGGAAATGGACGTAGTCGAGTCCCAAACCCCTCTTCATCATCTTGAATCCGGCCACCGGCGAGTCAATCCCCCCGGAAAGGAGCAACATAGCCTTCCCGCTTGAGTAAACCGGCAGGCCTCCGTAGCCTCTTATTTTTTTAAAGTATATATAGCTTCCTTCATCAGTAATTTCCAGATGAACGTTCAAATCAAAGTTTTCCAGATCCACTTCCCAATTGAAGTTTTCGACTACCGCCGCCCCGATCTTTTTACTTACCTCCGGAGAATCATGAGGAAAGCTTTTATCGGACCTTTTGGTGGTCACCCTGAAAGATCGGGGAGAAAAACTCTTTTTACTTAGAAGTCCCACGGTCTCCTTTTTTATCTTCTCCAGATCGGATTCGGTCTTTTTGGCGAATGAGAAATAAGCCAATCCGAAAACTTTTCGAAGCCCGTCCTCAACTTCACTTTTTTCCGCCTCGTCGGTCAGCTTCACCACCACTCTTCCTTCCGGCCTTTTCACCCACTCGAAGAATTCGTCCGGTAGCACGGATTCGATATTGAAAACCAGCCTTTCTTCAAAAAGATTTCTGTTTTTCCCTTTGAGGCCTATTTCCGAGTAATGGCAAATGACGTAATTCATTAATCCTTTTCGTTTAATTCTTTCAACATCGCTTCGAGATCTATATCGTATTTCTCGGCGACTTCGCCTATCTTCAAATCCTTCATCTCCATAGCCATCATCGGACATCCCAGACAGGGAACGTTCCACTCGGCCAAAACCCGCTCCCCTTCGGGGTGGTCTAAAATTTCTTCAATTGTAGAGTTTTCAGTTATTTTCATCTTATTTTTATTTAATAACGGCTCCGCCCAAAAGTTTTTCACCTTTGTAAAAAACTATCGATTGCCCCGGGGTTATCGCTCTGCGGGGCTCATCGAACAAGAAAAGATCTTCTTTCAAAACCCCTTTTCCCTTCGGGGCATTATATCTTATCTTCGCCTCGACTGGCAAGGGAAGGTCGGGCTTTTCAAAAAAGTTCGCTCTTTCAAAGCTAACCCTTCTTTCTTCCAAATCTTTTCTGTCCTTCGTGACGACTAAAACGTTTCTATCCGTATCTTTTCTTAAGACATAATAAGGTCCACCGGAAAGGCCTATTCCCCTCCTTTGGCCTATGGTGTAAACGGGAAGACCTACGTGGGTTCCCAGCTTTTTCCCGGTTTTATCTTTTATGTCCCCGGGAACAAGACTTA
Source organism: Candidatus Nealsoniibacteriota bacterium (assembly GCA_003554915.1). GTDB lineage: Bacteria > Patescibacteriota > Minisyncoccia > Minisyncoccales > PWPS01 > PWPS01. The sequence goes on along the minus strand of PWHM01000096.1, from coordinate 3,112 downwards.
TCCTTCCTCGCAAAAAACTCTCCAAGTCACTTTCTACAAAGCAAACCTCTTGGGATTCGGCAGTCTCAGCGGTCGGTAAATCGAATTCCCGAGCCCTTTTTCGGACTTCGGTTTTGGTTAGCTTTCCGAGGGGAAAGATCATTTTTCTCAAAACCTCTTTACTTAAATCCCAAAGAAAATAGCTCTGGTCCTTTTTTTCATCCTCGGCAACGAAAATTTTCCCTTCGTCAATTCGAGCGTAATGCCCGGTTGCTATATATGAGGCGTTAAAATCCTTTAATTTATCAAACAAAACTTTGAATTTTATTTGCTTGTTGCAAACGACGCACGGATTGGGAGTTTTCCCCTCTTTGTAACTATCTAAAAAATATTCGATAACTCTCTCTTTAAATCTTTCTTCCGCATTAATTTCATAAAAGGGAATGTTCAGCTCTTGACACGTCTCTCCGGCTCTCCTTCTCGCCTCCGATCCGCAGCATCTGTTGTTTTCCTCTTGAAAATTGATAAAAAGAGCTATGGGCGAAAAGCCCTTCTCTTTCAAAAGGGTTAAAGCCACCGAAGAGTCAACTCCCCCGGAAACACCGACTACCACCTTTTTATTTTTTCGATTCATAACTTTTTACGGCCGCTTTTAAACCTCTCTGTGCCAAGTCGGCACAGTGAACTTTCGGAGCGGGAAGTGATCCCAACTCGTCAACCAAGTCCTGAAAAGTAATCTTCAGGGCCTCCTCTATTTTTTTGCCCTTGGCCATCTCACAAATCATATCCGAAGTAGCTATGGCGGCCGCACAACCCAAAGTTTTAAAGCGCATATCTTCAATAGTTCCGTCCTTTACTTTTATATAAATGGTCATCAGGTCACCACATTTGGGATTTCCCACCTCTCCGATTCCGTCGGCATCATCAATCTCTCCCATGTTTTTGGGATTTAAGAAGTGCTCCATCGCCTTTTCCGAATAAGGTTTCTTCATATTGTTTTTTACCGTTTAATTTGTGTTTTTATTACCTGCCCGATATTTTTCTGAGTCTCTCAACCGCTTCTTTCAAAACAGCCAAAAATTTATCCAAGTCCTTTTTAGTCGTCTTTCGGCCCAAAGAAACTCGCAAGGAGCTGTGGGCTTGCAGGTCTTTCAAGCCTATGGCTTTCAAGACGTGAGAGGGTTCGAGTGTCTTACTTGAACAAGCCGAACCGGTGGAAGTGGAAATTCCCTCTTGATCCAAAATCATAACCAAAGACTCTCCCTCTGCTCCTTGAAAGCTGAAGTTGGTATTGTTGGGTAATCTACTTTTTTTCGGTCCGTTCAAAGAGGCGTCTTTGATTTTTAAAACCTCTCTGATCAAATAATCTCTCAGCTCTTCGGTTTTCTCTTTTTTGTTTTTTTCTTTTATCAGCTCAACCGCTTTAGCCATGCCGACTATGAGCGGGGTGTTGTAGGTACCGGACCTGAGCCCTTCTTCTTGCCCCCCTCCGTAAATAATCGGCCTCATATTAACACTTGATCCTTTATACAACACACCTACTCCCTTCGGACCATAAATTTTGTGTCCGCTTAAAGTCAATCCGTCAACACCAAGCTCATCAACATTACAGCTTAAATACCCGGCGGCCTGAGCCGCATCGGTGTGAAAAAGGATCTTCCGGTCTCGGCCTTCATTTTCTTTTTCTATCATTTCACCGATTCTTTTTATCGGCTCAATCGTCCCTATCTCGTTATTGGCATACATTACGGACACCAAAACGGTTTCCTTTTTTATTTTCTTTTTTAAATCTTCCGGGTTGACGAATCCGTCTTCATCCACTTTTAAAACAGTGTAATCCACTCCCGACTTCTTTACGGTCTTCAAGACGGCATCATGCTCAATTGCGGAAGTTATAACGTGGGGATTTTCAAAGCTACCCAAGACTCCCCGGATAAAGATATTGTTCGCTTCCGTTGCCGAGCCGGTAAAGATAACTTCTTCCGAATCACAACCCAAAAAATTAGCGATCTTTTTTCTCGACTTGTCTATGGCTACTTTCGCTTCTTGGCCCAAACCGTGAATTGAGGAAGGATTGCCGAATTTTTCACTGAAGTAGGGAATCATTTCTTTTAAAACCTCCTTTTCTACGGGAGTGGTCGAAGCGTTATCCAAATATATTTTTTTACTCATTTTTTTCTATTAAAGTTTTAAGGGTTATAAGTTCTAATTTTTCTTTTACCTCCTTGTCCAGTTTTTTCCAGGTGGGGGCGACCGGACAACGGCTCATCCTCTTGCATTCGTCTTCAACACATTCGACCAAAGAAAATTTATTTTCCAGGGCTTCCAACACCATTTTTAAATTGATTTCTTCCGGATTTTCAGCCAAAGCATAACCACCCGAAGGTCCCCGTTTCGACCTTACGAATCCCTTCTTTTCCAACTCGGTAAAAATTTTCTCCAAATAATCGGAAGAAATTCCCTCCGCCTTAGCCACTTTTTTCATGGGTAGAAAACCTTCGGCCTCGGCCAGTCTGAAGAGTCCCCTCAAGCCATATTGTGATTTTTTTGATATCTTCATTCGATCTTAATAAAATAAAAACCGAGTAATATACTCGGTATTATGATAACAATCTCTTACCTATCCGTCAATAATGAATATTAATCGGTTTTTTCGTAAGTTAAGAGAAAGTTAAGAAAGACCCAACTCCTCTTCAATTCCAACCTTGTCATTCCCGACCCCACAATTCTCGTCATTCTGAGGGCGATAGCCCGAAGAATCCCTTCGAAAAGATCTTTCGCTACGCTCAAGATGACGAAGAGTGGAAGACCGTCATTCCCGACCCCGATCGGGAATCTCATGTAAAAAGATAATACAAAGAGATCCCCGCTTTTATTTGTAAATATTTCGGTACCGCGCAACATTAGAATCCGATGTCATTTCAGTGCTGTTTTGCATTGGACAAGACTAAATCTTTACAAAACTTAAAAAATTAACTAAAATAATCCTGCAAGCGCCCGGATGCTGGAATTAGGTATACAGGGCGGATTCAAAATCCGCTGTCCGTTAGGACATGTGGGTTCGATTCCCACTCCGGGCACCTTTAAAACAAAAACGCCTCTGGGGCGTTTTTTAAATTACCTCAAAGTCTTT
>PWHM01000050.1 GCA_003554915.1 Candidatus Nealsoniibacteriota bacterium | reverse complement strand
AGTTACGTTTTGCTCATTTTCAAGCCAATTTATAAACTCTTCAACGTCTATCTCTTTTTCGATTAAACCGTAGGATATGTCATGACACATTACGGCGTCAATACTGAATTTTTCGGAAGCTCTTTTTAAAAACCTGGTTTTTTTCAAGACGTCGATTTTTCCATTCAGGTTTTCCAAACCTATATTTACATCCTCTTCTTGTAAAGAAGCTTCATTTTCCTTTTGTTTTGAATTCTTCGGATTGTCCTTTTTATTTTCAGAAGAAGATTCGTTTGAATTATCTTCAGTGATCATTTCTTTTAAATTTTTATTAAGTATGGGCGTAAAATCTATTTGATGGTCGCCGTTTACGGAAAGTTGATCGATTGATTCTTCCGGAGAAAGTGACAATCCGAAACTTTCAGGATCTTTTTCTGCCGAATCGACAATATACTCGATTATTTGAGCTTGTTTCTGCTCCGCGAGACTTTTATAATTTTCTCCGAAATGGGCGGACAAGAAATCTTCCGTTACCGACCAGACGTTGTCGGTGGCTTCTATGGGGCAGGTTGTCTCTTTTTTCTCCATCGGGTTTTCTTTCTCTATCTTTTTTTCTTGTTTTTCATTGAGCTCTTCTTCCAATTGCTTTAAAACTTTTCTTTTTTCGGGCTCTTCCAATTCTCCTATAATTGCGGATATCTCTTCAATTAATTTCTTTTCCTTTTCCCTATTTTTTTTCAGTTCCTCTTTCAACTTTTCAACCTTTTCCGGAGTCAACTCCGAAGAGGGCCATATGGAATTGCCCTTTTCACTTCTTTTTTCCTCCTCTTTTTTTGTTCCCTCCTCCATTTTGAAAGATTTGAAAAGTTTTTGCTTTCAAGTTAATTCGTTAATTAATTATATATGAGACCGCCCCACAAGACAAGCTATTAGTATTTTTCGGTCAATTTTGATATTATTAATAAAATTAAAGTTAATAAATTAGTAGATGATAAGCTTGGGAGAGTTCGGCCAGCAACTTATTCTTTTCGGGGCTATATTTTTCGCTCTTGTTTTTTGGGTTTGGGGAAAACTCAGATATGATGTGGTTGCTCTGATCGCTTTGGCCATAATTACCATCGGGGGAGTGATCTCTTTTGAGACCGCTTTCACCGGATTCAGTAATCCGGCGGTAATAATCGTCGTTGCCGTTTTGGTTATGAGCAAGGGAATAAAAAATACCGGGTTCATAAACTTTTTGATAAACAAGCTGCCGATAAAAGGGAAGCCTTTATGGTTCCAGATAGCCGTTTTGTCTTTCATTACCGCTTTGCTGGCTCCTTTTGTTTATAATATAGGAGCTTTGGCGATAACCATGCCTTTGGCCGTAAGCGTGGCAAAAAAGAAAAAGATTTCTCCCGCTTTTTACCTCATACCCATTGCTTTTGCCGCCCATTTGGGAGGTTTTATAACCATAATAGGTAATGCCGCCAACCTGATAGTTTCTTCTTTCCGGGTGGATTTCGGAATGGAGCCTTTCGGTATGTTCGATTTTGCCCATGTCGGTATTTGGATATCCCTGGCCGCTCTACTTTTCATTATTTTCATAGGTTGGAGGCTGATTCCCGAAAGGAAAGAAAAAAAGAAAAAAGAAGAAGTTTCCGAAATAAAGACCTACACTTCCGAGTTGATAGTTCCGGAAAGCTCCGATCTCATCGGTAAGACGCTTGAGGATTTAAAAGAAAAGCTTGTCGAGGAAGAATTTAAGATCTCGGCCGTAATCAGAGACGGAAAGCGAATGACTGAGATTGAAAATACGGAAATGATTTTGGAAAAAGACATCATTATGCTTAAGGCGGACGCCGAAACCATAAAGCAAATATTGAGCTTAACTGATTTCAAATTAAAAACTCCCAAAGAAGAGCTTGAAGAAGAGGGTAATGAAAATAAAGAAGACAAAGACGTTAAAGGAGTCGAAGCGGTGGTGGCTCCCTCTTCTCGCATTATCGGGTTCACTCTGGAAGAAATGAAGATAGACTTTCGTTACGACATAGAAGTTGCCGCTATCTCCCGACACGATCAGGAGATCAAGGAAAAATTGAAATCCGTAGAATTCAAAGTAGGGGACGTATTGCTCCTTAGAGGTAATGAGGAAGACATCAATGAATTTATGGATAATTCCAATATTTTGCCTTTGGCTGATAAGGATATAAGACTGACTCCTTCCGCGAGCATGGCCGGTGCTTTTTTGATATTTTTAATCAGTGTCCTTTTTGCCACCTTTAATATTTTACCGATCGGGATGTCTTTCTTCCTGGGAGCGGTGGCGATGGTTTCGGTTGGAATTTTGTCTCCGAAAGAAGCTTATGAAAACATCGATTGGTCCATAGCCGTCATATTGGGGGCGATGATTCCTTTCGGTGAGGCCCTGGTTACCTCCGGGGCGGCCGACCTTATATCAACCGGTTTTTTGGACTTGGCCTCCGGTGCCGAACCGATCACCGTCTTGGCCTTGGTTTTGGGTTTTAGCATTATAATGTCGGATTTTGTAAACAACGTAGGGGTAGCCGTACTCATGGCCCCTATTTCCATACTGATAGCCCAGCAGATGGGCGTCTCGCCCGATCCTTTCCTTATGGCCGTAGCCATTGCCGGCTCTTGCGCTTTTCTTACTCCCGTAGGCCATCAGGCCAACCTGCTGGTTATGAAGCCGGGCGGTTATGAATTTACCGACTACTGGAAAGCGGGAATCTTTTTGGATATTATAATCTTCGCAGTTTCCATAGTTTTATTGCCGGTAATGTGGCCCTTCTAATTTGACAAAATAAATAATTAATGATATAAGAAGCGCACAAAGGAGGGTTTTTATGGACTTAAGAGAAAGAGCGAAGAGTTTTTTTGGTATCGGTTGGACGCAGATTTTGTACTTTATATTCATCCTGCTTGTTGTGGGGGCAACATTTTTGGAAAAAGACAGGGGACGGCTCGCTCAGTTTTTAGCGAGACGAGCTGAATATTCTTTTTTCGTGCTGTTGATAATCCTGTCTTTGTTCTGCTTGTGGCGGGCTTGGAGATTTTATCGGTACGAAGGATCTCTGGACGGAAGTATAACCGGAGTTTTCGCAGCACTGATTGTGGCAAGCTTTGTCTCGGATTATAACCCGAGACAAGTAGCCCGCCTATTGGGAGAACGGGTAAGTTTTGCTGAAGAGATTTTTTCCATCCTGATTACCGGTGTAATTGTTTATATTGCTTTTCTGGTAATCGTAGATGCCTACAACCGAACAAGGAAAGGATAAGCTAAAACCGATAACCGAAAATAACTCAAAAAGGAAGAGGGTAATCCCTCTTCCTTTTACTTTATGGAAAACGAGTTTTTTATTTGATTAAACTATAATTTCATTATACTCTTTAATAAAGGTGGAGAAAGGAGGGGCCTTCTTGAAAAAAGACTTCCTTAGTAAGGTCTTTAAATGGATAGGGTTGGCCGGTTTCGGACTGATCATAATTATTTCCGCTATGCAAACTTACCGTGTTTTGACTAATGGCTTCCCGCTTTTCGGAGATCTTTTCGACACTTTATGGAAACTGGCCCATATCTTCGGCTTTTTCTTTATCATAGCCGCTTTCCTCTTTTATTGGAAAACATACAACAATTTAACAAACTCCGAAGACTGACCCTATCACTTCCAAACCCAATTTCGCTCATTGTGTGAGGCTCAACCTCACACATTTTTTTTCTTCATTTTCCACCCCATTTGCACGCACCTGGTGCGTAGAATTTTTACGCTCTAAGGGTATTAAAATAAAACAACCCTACTCTCAACCTAAAATTTTGGTTGACAAGAAAAATTTAATTTCATATGCTTACAATACTTTGATAATAATTCAACAAACAATATTATGATGAATTTTGGATTCGGATCCTTTGGCGGGTTCGGTTGGATATTTATGATTTTGTGGTGGGTATTGATAATCGTTGGGATTGCAGCGCTTATCAAATGGCTTATGACCCAATCTCGCGGCGATCATGGCCATGAAAAATCTGCGCTTGATATTTTGAAAGAACGCTATGCCAAAGGCGAAATAGACAAAAAAGAGTTTGAAGAAAAGAAAGAGGATTTAAGCTAACTCTTTTTTGCCACCCATGATAGAATAAAAAAGTGGCGGCGCGTCAACTTCGTTGGCACGAATCTTGGCAGTGGCGAATTGGATTTTGACGCGCGAAGCACACCATCAGTTCTAATCTCCAAGGGTATTAAAATAGGCGTAAAATCCCTCTTTTTAATTTTAAGAGTAATAAAAAACCGCCTTAAAGCGGCTTGTTTTTATTGGGGGCACTTAAAGAGATTCCCGATCGGGGTCGGGAATGACCACCCCCTCGTCATTCCCGCACCTCCTTTCGTCATTCCCAGCTTGACTGGGAATCTCATGTGAAAAGGCAATACAAAAAGATCCCCGATCGGAGTCGGGAATGACGGTGTGTTGTGAGTCGGGAATGACGGTGTGTTGTGAGTCGGGAATGACCACCCCCTCGTCATTCCCGCGAAAGCGGGAATCTCATGTAAGAAGATGTTCGAAGGGATCCTTCGCTTCACTCAGGATGACGGGTGGAGTATGTTCAGGATAGCGAATGAGGTTATTTTTCGTAGTTACACTTCTTATCCAAGCACACCTCTTTTCCTTTCTTTTTTACCACTATTGAATCGCATTCGGGACATCTCTCACCGGTCGGTTCATAGTTAGTGCCGAATTTGCACTTGGGATAGCTACTACATCCCCAAAAGATTTTTCCTTTTCTGTTTACTTTTTTAACTATGGTACCTTTGTCGCACTTCGGACAATCAATTCCCGTATTTTTTTCCAATCTTTCCGTGTTCTTACAATCCGGATAATTACTACAGCCCCAAAATATTCCGTATCTTCCCTGTTTCAATTCCATATCCGATCCGCACTCGCTGCAGGTTTGGGGTCCGAATTCCTTCATCATCTTTTCGGTTTCTTTTTTTTCGTCTTCCATCGGTTCGGTATGCTCACAATCGGGAAACCTGCTGCAGGCCTTGAACTTTCCGTTTCTTCCCAATTTT
>PWHM01000022.1 GCA_003554915.1 Candidatus Nealsoniibacteriota bacterium | reverse complement strand
TCCCGGGTTATGTCCTGTCCCTGCTGATGGGCCTCAAAATAGGGATATGCATCCGCAGCCTCGGGCTGCAGGGCAAAGTTGGAGGCGAACCAGGCCGCATCTTTGATCCGGCCCTCATGGTCGTCCTCACCCCACATGTTTACCCAGTAGTCCAGTCCGCCGGGATCAGCGGCCCGGCCCCAGTAGGCCACGTAAATTGCGCCAAGCCAGTCCTGTTCGGTAAATTCTTGGGCCATAATGTCCTCCTTGTTTTTTGCGGGCGGTGTCGCAACTGTTCAGCTGGCCCGCCCAGTTCAGATCTTGGACAGGAAGCTTTAATCTCAGCGTAGAAATCCCGGTCCTTATGGACCGGGTCAGAGTTCAACAGCTTTGCTAGTTGAACGGTCCATGGCACTCCGATGTCACGCTGTCCCCACAACCTGACAAAGGAGTAAACCATTGCCCGCTTTCGCAAACTATCCCATACCATATGGTTTTGCCAATACCATATAGTATGGGCCCCCAAATATCGGTATCGGATATTGAGCGGGTGAGCAGCCGAAGAGGTTGAGCGCTGTATCCGCTCATTTTGCCAACACCAAAGTGCTGATGTTTTGGAATTGAGTGTTCAGGTAGACCATGTTCATCTATTGGCAATGGTTCCTCCGAAGGTATCGATCTCGAATTTCGTTGGTACTATCAAGGGGCGAACAGCAATCAGGGTATTGAACAAATTCCAAAAATTGAAGCAGAAACCCTATTGGGGTAACCATTTTTGGGCTCGAGGCTATTTGTGTGTTGACACAGTTGGTCTAGATTCGGAAAAGATCCGTAAGTATATTCAATATCAAGAAGAGCAAGAAAGAAAATACGAGCAATAATCAATGTAAAGGGGACGGCGTATTAGAGCCTTGCCTCCTGAGGAGGGAAGGCAGTTTTGCTCCTTTTAGGGCTAATCCAAATCCAGCCCCTTTGGGGCCGGATTCTTTAAAGCTCTTTTAGCCCAGAAAAGTTTGGTATAGCAAGCTCCAATTTGACCAATTTTCGGGAAAAATCCTCTTGTCCCGGGCCTCCAAAAAAGCGACTCAACTAAGGTAAGTTGTACACTATATAAAAAAATTGACAAGATAATCAATATATGTAATTTTTATTATAATCCATAAGTAGCAGAGTGCCCGAGGTTTCCATCTGGGAATACTGGTTACCAGCCCTTAACCTGCCAGCAGACACCGGCGTAGCTAACTAAGTGCATTTCCCGTGCAGTTACTCCTAGCCTCCTGACTTGATCTTTTCCCAGCATCTAACATGCTAACAAATTAACGTTACCATTGAAAAGGCCGGGCATTCAACAGATGCAAAAAGGTTAACTTCAGTAAGCGCTAAGTGAAACAGAGAAACAAAGGAGGACGTTATGTCCGAAGAATTCCAAGGCACTGCACAGGAGTGGGTCAGCACTATTTATATTTCCTACTGGAGCCGCGCAGCTGACCCGGCAGGGCAGGATTACTGGGTTGGCGAGTTTGATGAACTGGAGGCGGTAGGTATTGCTGACAATTTTTCTAACCAGCCGGAAGCACGCACCTATGAGTTGTTCGCGGCTTACCAGGACGGTGAGGAAATCACCAGCGATATGAGAGAAGCCTTTATTGACTCAGTTTATGAAAATCTCTTCAACCGGGAGCCTGATGAAGAAGGCAAGGCATACTGGGTAGAGAAGATGGAGGAAGGAGAGGCCACTCCCGGTGTCATGCTGGCAAACATTGTTAACGCCGCACTTGTTGACGGCGGGGAAGACGCCGCAACCATTATAGCCAAAAAGGATGTGGCTGCGGCAGTGACTGCTGAAGCCAGCGCAAAAGGCTGGTATGATGAAGAAGCCGCTATAGAATATCTGAGAAGCGAAGACGCCAAGGCTTACCTCGAAGATACCACTACAGATAATGTGGAACAGCAAAAGAAGGATGCTATTGAAAACGTGCCCCTATATGAGGCACCAATAGCTGAGGATACAATCACCACACAAGATGCGCCTTTTGACACCACGGACGGAACCAATATGGTGGACGGGGAGTCCGCAGAGGAGGACGTAAATAACACCATAATCCTTGCTGAGAATGAGCATACCACTAATTCGGTCCTGGACGGAGGGGGAGGAACAAATACACTGGAATTCGGTGTTGAGGAAGACTACCTTCTTGCGGACCTGGATGAGCTAGATGAAATAGATTACGTAGATACTGGAAATATTGAATACATCCTGAGAGTGAGCCAGTCCCAGATTGATACTTTAGGGGAAGGTTGGCTGGGCAGCGAGAAAGATATTACCTTGCGCCAGGTTAGCGAGGACAGGGAAGTGAACCTGGAGAATCTGGTGCGCACCGAGCTGGAGGCGGACGAGTTTCAGGGCTTGCTAGGAGCTGGTTTCATGCAGGATGGTGAACCCCAGAGCGTTATCTATAACCCTCCAGATGACAGATTGGACGAGAGAGATGCCTTTCATGGCGACTCCTTAATGGATTACGATGATCTTGTGTTAAAAGGCAAATACAGCGGGATTGAGGGATATTCCCAAGACAGAGATGCACAAGAGGAGACCAGAATCGTCGGAGATGAGGACTCAGACCCTTATCCTGCACTGGGGCTCATGAATATCCACAGCCAGGATGTAACTCTGGATGGCCTGAGCGTGGAATACGACACCAGGAACCTGCCCGGGGATGAGGAGCTGCGGTCCACTATAGAGGTCGAACCCTGGGGGGATAACTACTCTGACGGCTCAGCCCAGGGGACAGTGATCCAGAATCTGGTGGTGCAACGAGTTGGAGGATATGCAGACTGGCAGGCCTCCCAGGCTATTGGTGTACGCGAGAGCGAGGTCACGGTCCAGGACAACCTGGTCCAGGGCAGCGACGGAGCCGGGGGCAGATCCACGGGACAGGGCATCCTGGTCGCGGACGGTCGCTATCCCTGGGATCTAGAAGATTATTTTGATGATCTGGATCCGGAGGAAGCAGCAAACGATGTACAGGATACGGAAATCACCTCCAACGTGATCACCGGATTTGATGCCGGTTTGGATATTTTTGATAAAAACCTGGAGGAGAGCGCACTTGAAATAGAAGTACAGGGCAACTACATAGGCGGCAACCGACTGGGGATGGAGATAAAGGGCAATGACCTGCTGCCCTTCACCAGCCAGGCTGAAATAACCGGGAATGACTTCGGTGATGTCCAGCCCCAGGATGGGGATAGCCTGGGCCCCAACCAGGAGGCGGATATCTGGATTACAGGTGCCGGAGGCTGGGGGCCGTTCGAGGGTCAGGCAGAGATCGACATCACCGAAAACGATTTTCATGACAGCACAGATGCAGTGAGAATTGGCGGGCAGTACGACAACGGGATTATATCCATCAGGGAGAACGACCTTAATTCAGACGGCTCACAGACTTCCTCCATAGCCTTCGGACTTGAAGACACCTACGGGTTTTCCGGCACAGGCACCATAGAATTCGAGCCCCAGGAAGAAGATGTATTGGAGGACGGAACTTTCGATTTCAGCAGTCTGCTGGGGATCGACGGCTTTACTGAGATAGTCATGGAAGAAGTGGATGAGCTGGACGACATTGAACAAGGTGCTGATGATTTCTTTGCTGACGAACAGCAGGAAAACATTGTGGCCCAGACAGACGGCAGCGACAGCCGCATCTTCGTTAATGAGCCGGAAGAAGAGCAGGGCCAGAAAGGGGATGAGTTGAGCGAGAACGACCTGCAGGTGGATGTAATTGGCGTTTCCGACATGGATGAATTTGAGAATGCCATTAGCACTACTGCTGGGCATTTTGAGGTTGTGGACATCCAGCCCGGGGATTTCGGTCCGGAACCGGAAATGACAGCCACCATAGAGAATACCGGAGAGGCCCAAGCCACCCAGGACATAGTTTTAGAGGGCGGTGATTCCAGCCCCTGGGCCAGGTATCCCGAAGAACCGGTCCCTGCTGTGGTAGTAGAGTTCGAAGAAGCACAGGAGCTTAGCCTGGGAGCTGGCGAGACCAGTGAGGTCGAATTCCAGATCCAGGACGCTACCGGCAGAGTGCCTCCCAATCTAGGTGTGCCGGCTACATCCTATCCCCTGAAAGTAAGCACCCAGAACCATGAGGCCACACCCGAACCCGGACCACTTAGTTTGAACGGTTCCGAGCTGGATATTGTCAGCGTTGAGATTGACTCCCCGCAGCCTGGAGAGGAATTCCAGGTAGAGGTCACTGTGGCTGAAGAGGCGGATGTGGAGACCGAGGGCTTGGAGGTGTATCTCAGTATCCAGGATACAGATATTGAGGAGACCATCAGCCCCGAGCCCCTGCAGGACGGCCAGGTCACAGTTACTTTTGAGGATTTAAAGATCCAAGATCCGGGACAATACACTGCCGAGGTAATGGCGGGTGCGGATAATGCTGTGCCTGGATTGGAGGAAAACCTCCCGGCCTGGCCTTTGGTGGAGCAAGATTTTCAGGTTTCCGGGTCCCATTTTGAGATCCAGGATATTGATGTGGATCTGCCCCCTGAAGGGGGCGGAGCGGCAGAGGTCACGGCCAGCATCGAGAATACTGGAGATGCTGGGGATACCCAGGATGTGGAGCTGGAAGTCTGGGAGGACACTTACCTTGTATATGAGGATGTAGAGCCTCTGCACCTGGAAGCTGGCGAGAGCGGGGAGGTAGCCTTTAGCGAGGAACTAGAAGAGCCCCATGAGGAATACTATAGTATGATTATTAAAACAGAGGATGATCAGCATCAGGAAGATATACCTCCTCCAAATGGTGATGAGGACTTTCAGATACAAACATTAGGAATAAAGCAGGACTTACATGATGTGAATTATGAAGGAACAATAGATTAGATTAGACTTACTCCTGAAACCCTGTCATAAAAAACAAGAAACTTAGACAGGATTAACAGGATTGACCCAAGTTGAATGGAAGAGATTCAACGGGGCAGGCAGGATAAGCAATCAGCGGCCCCGGTGAAATCAGCTGCGCTGTCCTTCGGCCCCGGTTAAGCATAAGAAGGCTTCACGGGGTAAAAATTTC
>PWHM01000072.1 GCA_003554915.1 Candidatus Nealsoniibacteriota bacterium | reverse complement strand
TCTCGACAAAGCGCGCGGCGAGCGCTTTTTGCGGTTTCCGTATCCCTTTGGTCGCCATAGCAAACCCCCAAAATATCCCCCACTATTGCAAGGATTAAGTAGGAATATGCCGGAACTTGTCAGCAAAGGGAAGCAAAAAGTATGTTTATATTCAATGCACTTAGGGAATTTGTCGGAAGAGTGCGGAATAGCCGCTGGCGGTCGCTCTCTCCGCCACTTTTATGGCTTAAGTTATTGTTTTTATTGATAGCAGCCAGAATACAACCCCCCAAATATCCCCCACCTTGACGAAGTGCTCATGTCCTAAAGCCAAGTGCAGCCCATCGCATAGCCAGCCCGAGTAGCAGTAAGGACAGTGGTGGTAGAAAAATCTTGCCGATGGCGTTAAGAAGACGCCCCTTATCGATTTGGATGCGTGCTCGGTTCGCGGCAAGCAGGAGTTCTTTTTCAAGCCGAGGATCGACAGGCTCCAAGACGAGGCCATCGCCAAGGTGAATATCCTCAGAGCGATCTGCGCCTTGCCAGTCTATAGCATCGATCTCGGCAGAAATTGTTCGAGCTACTTTGGCTCGCTCGATGATGATGCTTACAGTGCCGCTTAGGCCAGCAGGAAGCGACTGATTCATGATATGCGCGCTCACTCCGATCCATAAAATCGAGCATATGAGCCAGATGCGGAAAAAGCCCCTCGACCAACGCATGCAAAAAAACTCCTCAAGCAGACAATTATCCTGACGCGATTAAGTGTAACTGAAACTGGCGGGATCGTCCGTGCAAAATCGCAGCATCTTGCAAGCGAGCATCTAAGGGTGCGAACAAGAAAAGATCAATGGCTTAGGGCGCGGAACCTCGCCCGCGCGTGCGCGCGCACTCTTCGAGGAAGACCGTTTGGAAAATTGCGCCCTTCGCGCGGGTGTGAGGGGCGGGCCTGCTGGCTTGACTTGTGAAGGCGCGGCGCTGTTTTTTGGCGGGCCGGTTCAAACACCCCCCGCCCCGTCCTTCATGGCGCGGGTAAAAACTGCGGCACCCCCACCAGCCGCTTGCGCGCTTTTCGGAAGTCGCGCCTTCTCGCCTCAATCTCGACCTTAGGCAGAAAGCGGCACCCCCAAAAATTTTTTGCGGCGAAAATTTCAGAGAACCGTCGGCCACGGGCGGCGGCGGCGCTCTTTTCGATGCCGCCGCGCCGGGGTCTTCATGCGTGATAACGCCCTCTTTCCGACAGGTTTAGGAGGCGGTCCTCCGGGGGGCGGACAGCGGACACTCCTATAGGAGTGTGTCCGCCTTGTCCGCACCTCTTCCCGGCGGGGACAAACTGTAAAAGCGCGTTTGTCCGCATTTGTCCGCCCCTCGGGCATCTTGTTCCTATCAAGGCCGCCCAAGTCCGGCTTGATCTTGATCCTGCGGACACAAAACGGACAAAGCAAAGATCACTTTGTCCGCACTACCCCGAAAGGGCGGACAAAGTGCTTTGTCCGCCCCCCCTTTTGTTCTCCCCGCTCGAAAAGGGCGAAAATCCACATCAGAGCGCAGCGCTCCCGCCCGCGTTTTTCGGTCGCCGTCCGCGCGGCTTTCGCGTGCCAAGACTCGCAAACGCGGCGCTGTCAGGCTGCGCGAAACCTCCCACCAGCTTCCAGCCGGGTTCCTGCTCGACCGCGATCCCGGCTTCTTGCAACTCGACCAAAGTACGCCGGAACGCCCGCCTCTTGTCCTCGTCTTTGGTCGCCGAACTGAGCTTGCAGAACTCTTCTTGCCACATTTCTTTCGGAACTGCTTCGACACCGGCGGGCGCAGCCTTGCGGGCGGCGTGCCATGCGGTCACGGCCCTTGCCTGATTGTCAGTGAGTTTTCTTTCCACGAATTGCTGCGGTGAGACCTCGCGTAAGGAAACGCTTGAAATCGCGCTTCCATCGGACAGCCGCCCGACTTCATGGCTCTCGATGATGAAGGCCAAGTCACCCGGCGGCGGTGCGTCCTTCATCTTCTTGTTCGAGACCGTCAGGCCCCTCTTGCCCGCCCTCGCCACTGCGAATTCTGCATCGACGGCACCGCGCAGCGCAGACGCCCCTCTTGCGCGCCCCGGTTCAGCGTGGCCCGAATGATGCACCAGCAGGACAGTGCAGCCATATTCCGCCCGCAAAGCGTCGATCCCTGCGATGAACGCGGTCATGTCTTTGTTCGAGTTTTCATCGCCGGGGCCGAAATTCCGCGCGAGCGTATCCACCACGATCAGCGCGGGCGGGCCGTGTTCAACCGCGATTGCATCAATCGCGGCGCGCACCGCTTCGAGGGACTCCGGTGCAAGGATTTGCGCGGGCGCGGTCGATATGCTCAAGGGCGCAGCGGCGAGCGACTGTCCTTCGCGATTTTCCCATGCGGCGAAGCGCCGCCTGATCCCGTTGTGGCCCTCCCCGGCGATCACAATGACCCCGCCTTGCCGCAGTATTGCGCGGCCATGAAAAGGCGTCCCGGTCGCAATGCAGGCTGCCATGTCGAAAGCCACCAGCGACTTGCCCACGCCCGGCTCACCAAAAATCTGCGCCAGCGTGTCCTCTTCGATCAGTCCTTCGATCAGAAATCGCGGCTCTTTGATTTCCAGCGCGCCGATTGGCACCAAGCCAAAGCCGCGCCGCGTTTTTTCTGAATGTTGCACCTTCGCTTGCAACGCAGCCGCGCCGTCAAACAGTGGCACCACAGGCGCGGGCGTGCCAAAGCGCCCCGCTGCCGCGTCCCGCAAGGCGGCGCTGGCGGCGTCTGGATTAAACTTGCTCTCTGCGCTGAACACGATGCGCGAAAGTTCCTTGCTCCTGTCCTCGACCAAAGACCTCCAGCGACGATGCCGTGGGTGCCGCTCAGAGGCCGCCACAGAGGCGTTGAGGACTTCCAGCAACTCCGCCTGCACCCGCTCCGGACTTGCCCCCTCAGCTGCTCTCCTAGCGGCCAGCAGCGTCAGGCTGTCGTGGAAGTCATCCCCTGCCAAGATTGCAGCCTTCAAGGCGCTGGTTGGCGTCATGGACGCCGCCGCCTTCTTGGCTTTAAGAAGGTCGATCAGACCCGCAGGCGCGTCCGCGATGCCTTCGTGCTCGATCTCATATCCCGGCGACGGCGGCACCACGATATAGCCGCCCTCACCTTTGACTTCGACGCCCGCGCTTGGTTTGCAGTTGGGCCAGTCGGTGTCCGACCAAAACAGGTAGTGCCGCCCGCCGCTCTGGGTCGTGTGGGTCCGAGTTTCCGGCAGCAGACCTTTGGCTTCCAGATCGGCAATGAACGCTGCCGCGTCCTCGCCTGCTTGACCCTCTTTGTAGTGGTCGCTGTCCACCGCGAACAGACCGCTCTCGCGCCCCATCGCCGCGCCAATGCCCCAAGGGTTTCCGGCGAACATTTCCCGCACGCGGGCAGGATCGGTGCTGGCGTCTTTATGGCCGTTTGGGGTGAGCGGGGCTTTGTTTGAACCAACTGGAAACACCGGCACACCTTTTTCCGCCCACTCTAGCGCCGCGTCCAGAATAGAGTGCTTTCGCTGAGAAAGGCGATTTGGGGCGTCAAAGTGCGCTTCTTGAGAAAGATCAGTCATGAGCGCGTCCTCTTGACCATTTCGAGCGGATCGAAGGCATCACCGTCTTTTAGGCGGGCTAGAACTTTCCCTCTTTCGTCCTTGGCCACACGATCCGGCGAGCATGTGCACACCCGCGCTGCCGAAAAGATCAGGCAGTTATTTTCGTGCTGGATGTCTACCAACAGAACACCTTCGCGATGGGCGTGTTTGTCGAGCGCAGCGCTGAAAGCGTGGGACTTTGCCAGCGCAGCAGGCCGTGCTATGCTATTTTTCAGATTGTTAATGCGTTTTCTTTTGGAACCCGGCGGCGTGGCAGCGCCTGCCGGGTTTTGCTTTCTTTTAGACATGGGATTTGTCCTCAATTATGCGGCGGCGTGGCTTTGCTTTTCCGCCTTGCCGCGTGGGTTTTGATTTCTGGCGCGCGGTCAAACCTTCGAGCCATAGGCTCTGTTGAACGCAGCTTGAAAAGGTGCTGGAACATCTCGCGCGGCGACAATCTTCATACTGATCGCCGCGCCCTCTATTGCTGTCCTGAGAAGAACATCTGCCGCGTCTCCCAAGCTGTCATGGCAGTTGGGCAGATCGCTCTGCCGGTCGCCCTCAACAACAAAAAAGATTGCTGCCCTGATTCCGCGTTCCCAGACTTCCCGCACAAAAGCCAGAGCGCTTTCGATAACGTGTTCATGTGTCAGCCGCCCGCGCGGCAAGGCGTTGCGCAAAGGGTCGATCACGATCAGGCCAAGCGGTGCAGCCCCACCTTTCTGGAATGTAGCATCACGGCCCTCTATCCAGTCGATCAGCGCTTTTCGGGCTTTCTCGCTGCGCAAATTCGCAGGCTGTGACGACTGCAAGAATTGGAAAGTCGCCTTTGAAAGCACCTTGCCTTCGGGATCAATTTTCTCGCCCCATGCTTTTTTCAGGTCATAGACCCTCATGCTGCGACCACACAGGCCAAGATAGATCACCGGCCTTCGCTCTGGAAAGTCCAGGTTGTAAACGTCTATCCCGGCGGCAACATGCATGGCCAAAATTTGCGCAAGGACACTGCCGTTAGTGCCGCCGTGTGGAGAATAGATCAGCGTGAGCGTTCTTTCACGCACAAGCGGGCGGGCAATGAAGGGCGAAGCGATGTTGTCAGGCATGATCCGCCGCCTTTTCCAAGCGGGTTTCGAGCCAAGCGTTCACATCGCTTTCGCGCCATGCGACTTTGCGGGAGCCAAGCGCCACAGGCTTGGGGAAGTCGCCGCGTTTCATCCAGTCATAAATGGTCGAGCGTGCGAGTGCTGTCCGCGCTTCGACCTCGCGACGGCGAAGTAATATTTCCGACATGCGGTTTCCTTTCTCTGAACCACCACGGGATGCGGTGGCTCAGCAAGGATGCTGTCTGATGCATGCGCTAACCAGTTGCAGCGCTTCGCGAGGTCTTCACCTTATTTGGTAATCCCATGCTTTTTCGATCTTTTTCTCAATTCAGGGCCGTATTTTTGATGCGCTTTCCTTACGGTTTCCACGCTCACGCCCGCCTTATTGGCGACGACTTCCCAAGCGGCTTCTTGCGATCCC
>PWHM01000040.1 GCA_003554915.1 Candidatus Nealsoniibacteriota bacterium | reverse complement strand
GTCTTTTTTATTTTACCGTTTTCGGTAATCATTACCAAATTTTTCACCTTTCCGTCTTTTCCGTCCTTGTCGAGCGGTATGACAGCTAAAACATTTTCATCGGTAGAGAGTTCCAAAAAGTTCAGAATTCCCCTTCCCCGAGCTGCTCTGGATCCTTCGGGAACCTTGTAAACGGGTACACGGAAAACTTTTCCCGTGTCGGTGAAAAACAGTAAGTCGTCATGCGTATTGGCTTTGAAGAAATGATCAACTACGTCATCTTGGCTGGTTTTCATTCCTAAAATTCCCTTTCCGCCTCTCTTTTGCTTTTTGTAGGTCGAAGGATTAATTCTTTTTATATATCCTCCTTTGGTAATAGTCACTATTGCGCTTTCTTTAGGAATGAGGTCTTTTTCCTTAATGCTGCCCAAGGGATTTTCGTTTACCTCCGTTCTCCTTTCGTCGTCGAACTTTTCCTTCATTTCTTCCAGCTCCTCTTTTACTACTTTTTTGATCTTTTTATCACTTTCCAAGATAGCGGTCAAGTTCTTTATAATCTCTCTTTTTTCTTCCAATTCATTTTCCACTTCCACTCTTTCCAATTTGGCCAACCTTTGAAGTCTCATTCTCAAAATAGCCAAAGCTTGCAAGTCGCTCAAATTGTATTCGCCCATTAAGTTGTCTTTGGCTTCTTCTTTATTTTCTGACGCCTTGATGGTTTCGATTATTTCGTCAATATCGACCAATGCTTTGTAAAGGCCTTCCAATATATGAGCTCTGTCTTTTGCTTTTTGCAAGTCGTGTTTTAATCTTCGGGTTACGACTTCAATTCGGTGTTCGAGATAATACTCCAAAATTTCAACCAAACTGAGAACTCTGGGCTGAATTCCGTCCACGAGTGCGATCATGTTCAAATGAAACTTTTTTTGCAGAGAGCTATAGTTGAAAAGTCGGTTCAAGACTTTTCGGGGATAGGCGTTTCTCTTAAGGTCAATCGCCACTCTCAATCCATCCCTGTCCGATTCATCTCTTATGTCTTTAACTCCTTCCAGCTTTCCGTCCTTTACCAATTTGGCGAATTCTTCGACCATCTTGGATTTTTTAACTCCGTAGGGAATCTCGCTAATTATGATCTGGGCACTTCTGGCTTTTTCCTTTATTTCCGCCTTTCCTCTTACTTTAATACCTCCTTTTCCTTGCGAATAGGCGGTAATTATCTGCTCTTTGTTGAATATCTCTCCGCCGGTCGGGAAGTCGGGTCCTTTTATATACTTAAACAGGTCTTCGGTATCGGTGTCCGGATTCTCCAGAAGATGAGTGGCGGCATCTATCGTTTCTCCCAAATTATGGGGAGGAATGTTGGTCGCCATTCCGACGGCTATACCCAAAGATCCGTTGAGTAGAAGCTGAGGGACCGGGGAGGGAAGTACCGTCGGTTCTTTTTTGGTTCCATCATAATTTTCAATAAAATCAACCGTATCCTTGTTTATGTCTTCCAGCATCACGTCTCCGATTTTGGAAAGTTTCGCCTCTGTATATCTTTGAGCTCCGGGAGGATCATCATCGATTGAATTGTGAACGAAAACACCTGAGGAAAGGAGAAAATTATGATGTGGTTTAGTAGTCAAGTCATATACATCTTCCTTTTCTTCTATTGATCTAACATTTACTACCTTGTGGTTGTAAGTTTTTGCCTCCTCGATTATTTCAGAAAAACTATCAAAATAATCCAGAGTATTCTTTACTTTAGGCACTCCATTATTTTTTCTATTCTTTTCGTATACCTTCGGTGTTATTTCAGAATAATCAGAAAGAAGAGAATTTACGTATCCCAAAATTTTACTTCTAATAACTTTGTTTTTATAAGAAGGGTTGTTGTTATATTTATCAAAATCTTTGTGATGTCTTACCCTGCCATCTTCCTTTTTGTAAGCTCCTTTTTTCAAGTTCCATTCATCCGCTAAATGATGTACGAAGTCCCATTCATCATTACCCGGATGTTTAACAATTTCATAACCTTCCAATTCTTCATCTTTTCCATCATAACGATCAGAATACATGGGCATAAGAGAATCACCGGTATTTAGATTCCGGGCCTCTTTGTACTCCCCATTTCTCGTCATAAATTTATGATCCGGAGTACACTTAATTTTTTCCCCGTTGTCCAGCTCTACTTCTACCAGCTCCGCATTTTCTTTCGTGAGACGGGGCTTTAATAGTTCCGAAATCTCAATACTTTTCTTCTCACGATTATAAGTGAATCCCCAGTGTCTTTCTCCTTCTTTCCTTTCTTCAACCATTTTTTTAAAACTGATATTGCGACCATCGGTTAATCTAACCTTTGTATCTCCGGTAAAACAACCGAAGTTCCCTTGCCCTTCCACCAAGGGGTATCGAAGAGAAAAATCCTGAGCCATTCTAACCATCGAGTTGTAAACGGCGGTGTCTCCGTGAGGATGATATCTGGCCAAAGTCATTCCGACCACGCTGGCTGACTTTTTGTACTTGGCACCGGGAGTGAGTCCGTCTTCTTTCATTGTGTAGAGAATTCTTCTGTGAACCGGCTTAAGTCCGTCCCTGACGTCGGGAAGCGCTCTCCCGACGATGACCGACATCGCGTAGTCGATGTAGGATTTTTTCATCTCCTCTTCTATGCTTTTGGGTTTTACGTACCCTATATCGTATTCTTCAAAATTGTCATCTTCCATCTTTTTATAGTATTATGCTTTTTTACTTTGTGGCTTCAGTTTGTGTACTTGTATTTCTCCTTCGGATAAATTGGTTCGAGAAATTGACACTTTGTCCTTGGCCTCTTTGTCTTTTGCCCCCATAGCTTTCAAAAACTTTTCCGGCTCTTCCAAATCCAACTTTAATCCCGGAACTTTATAGTGCATGGGGATTACGGCCTTCGGTTCCAGTTGTGATATTATTTTGCTGGCCGTCTTGGCCCCGATGGTGTAATTTCCGCCGACGGGAATTAACAAGACATCAACTTCTCCAATCTCTTTAAGTTGATTGTCGGTAAGTTCTTTTTGGCCCAAATCTCCCAAATGACAAACGTTCATTCCTTCCGATTCCAGAACGTATATCGTGTTAACTCCTCTTTCTTTGCCTTTTTCGTCGTCGTGATAAGAAAAAATTCCCCTTATCAGGGTGTTTTCCACTTCGTATTCTCCCGGTCCGTCTATTACAAAAGCTTCTTCGTTTACCGCCTCCAAATTGGAGTGATCTCCATGATTATGAGAAACAAGCACTATGTCGACGTTTTTCTTGTAGAGTTTTAATCCGGTAGATTCATCGAAAGGATCCGTGAGAATGGATACCTTTTTCCTTGATTTCCTCTTTCTTTTTCCGGAAATATAAAAGCAGGATTGTCCGTGCCATTTAAAGTCCATAAGTCTTAGAAATTATCTTTTTATCTGTTCTATTTTATCAGGCACACTTGAAAAAATCAAGATATTATGTAAAATACATAATTAGCAAAGCGATTGTCCGTAACGGTTTCGGCTCGAAGACCGGACATCCGCTTAAATTAAAAAGATTATTAATCAATAAGAAGCTTTATTCGAGCCGCTTCTAACAAAATCTATGAAAGGTAAACTACAAGAAGGAAATTTACTTGAAATCCCCAAAGAAGGAACTATCGTCGAAGGAGAAATTGTCGGAAAGGGCAGGGCCGCCGCTTATGTAGATTTGGGAATATTCGGAACCGGAATAATATTCGGTCGAGAGTTCTACAAGTCCAAAGACGAGCTCAAAAATCTCGAAAACGGTGAAACGGTCGCCGTAAAAATAAAAGAGATAGACGGAGAAGACGGCTACGTAGAAGTCTCCCACCATGAAGCTCGAAAGGATATGGCTTGGGACGTTTTGGAAGAAAAGAAAGAAAACAGCGAAACGGTAACCGTGAAGATAGAGGGAGCCAACAAGGGAGGGCTTTTGGCAAAAATGTTCGGAATACCCTCCTTTCTTCCCTCTTCGCAACTTTCCTCGGAAAATTATCCGCACGTGGAAGGTGGAGACAGAGACAAAATTTTGGAAGAACTTCAAAAGCTGGTCGGTGAAAAATTGGACGTAAGGATTTTGGATTTGGATAAATCGGACGAAAAAATCATTCTTTCGGAAAAAATAAGAGAGATGGAAAAGAAGGAAGAAGCTCTTGAAAATTTCTCAGAAGGTGACGTCGTGGAAGGAAAAATTACGGGAATAGTCGATTTCGGAGCCTTTATAAAATTCGGAGAAGGAATAGAAGGTCTTATCCATATTTCCGAGCTGGATTGGAGTTTGGTTTCTCATCCTTCGGACATATTGGAAGAAGGTCAGAAAATAGAAGCCAAAATAATCAAAATAGAGGACGGAAAAGTATTTCTTTCTCTAAAGGCATTGAAAGAGGATCCTTGGAAAACGATTCAGGAAAAACACTCCAAAGGAGATATAATAGAAGGAAAGGTTACCAAATTCGTCTCTTTCGGAGCTTTCGTTGAGCTGGATTCCGGCATTCAAGGACTCTGCCACATTTCCGAGTTCGGAACTAAAGAAAGGATGGAAGCCGCTTTGGAAATAGGAAAAGAATTCGAGTTCGAAATTCTTTCCATGGACGCCGAGGAGCATAGGTTAAGCTTGCGACTCAAGGATTAATTCCAATCATCAAATTAAAAAACGGGGTCCTCTCAGACTCCGTTTTTTTAATTTACAGGAGTTTAAAACTAACCACCCTTTTAATTGTCTCCTCGGGAGGACTCGAACCCCCATTTGTTCCTTAGGAGGGAACCGCTCTATCCAGTTGAGCTACGAGGAGGCATATGTTCTTCAAAAATAAAAGTGGGCGACCGACGGGATTCGAACCCGCAGAAACTCTCGGACCACAACCGAGTGCTTTACCAATTAAGCTACGGCCGCCATATATGTGTGAACTGTCCGGTTATTTACTAAAGTATGTACCCCCACCAGGAGTCGAACCCGGACATCGGGCTTAGAAGGCCCGTGCTCTATCCAGTTGAGCTATGGGGGCTGGTGTTTGCTTAACTATTATACAAATTAAGCGAGTTTAGTCAACGACAGCTTGAAGTTTAGAAGAAATATGCTATTCTAAATAGACGTAAATGTTCAAAAATCTGACCAAAAATTTAGTTTCGTTTTTTTTAATTCTGCTTATTCTGGTGGTTCTTTTTTCGGTTGCTTCTGAAAATTGGGGGCTTTTGGAGTCCCCGGAAAGAATTTCAACGAGAAACTTGGTTGAAAAGATAAACGAGGGAGAGATAGCCGAAATAACCCTGACGGGAAACGAAATTAGGGTGTTTTTGGAAGACGAAACCGAAATGATCGGCAGAAAAGAAGCGGAGATATCCCTGCTGGAATTTTTAGAGCGATGGGGTGCCGACGAGGAAGCGGTCAGAAACGTATCCATTGAATACGAAGAAGAAACGGATTGGGGTTGGCTGACTACTCTGCTTATAATCTTCTTACCGATACTTTTTCTGGTGATATTTTTCCAAATGATAATGAAAAAAGCCAAAGGTGGAGCCAGTAGCGCCTTGGATTTTTCAAAAACCAAAGCCCGTCTCTTCGGAGAAGGAGGTTTGCCCAAGAAAGACGTGGACTTTGAAGACGTAGCCGGATTGGAGGAAGCTAAAGACGAATTGAAAGAAGTTGTGGAATTCTTAAAAAACCCGAAAAAGTTCTCTGACGTAGGAGCTAAAATACCAAAAGGAGTCCTTCTCACCGGCCCACCGGGAACCGGAAAAACTCTTTTGGCACAAGCCGTATCCGGAGAAGCGGACGTTCCCTTCTTTGAAATATCCGGTTCGGAATTCATCGAAATGTTCGTCGGAGTCGGTTCCGGAAGAGTCAGGGATTTGTTTCAGAAAGCAAAAGCAAAGCAGCCCTGCATAGTATATATAGATGAGCTGGACGCCATCGGAAGAAAAAGAGGAGCCGGTTTAGGGGGAGGAAACGACGAAAGAGAGCAGACCCTGAATCAAATTCTCGTCGAGCTGGACGGTTTTGATAAAGGCACCAAAGTTGTCGTCTTGGCCAGCACCAACAGACCGGACGTACTTGACCCCGCTCTACTCAGACCGGGAAGATTTGACCGAAAGATCATTCTTGATTCTCCGGACTTGAAAGCGAGAAAGAAAATCCTGGAAATTCATACCAGAAAAAAACCCTTGGCCGAAGACGTCGACTTGCAAGAGGTGGCCGAAAGAACTCCCGGATTTTCCGGAGCTGATCTGGAAAACCTAACCAACGAAGCCGCTATTTTGACCGCCAGGAGAGAAAAAAAGAAAATAACCCAAAAAGAGTTCTTGGAATCAATAGAAAAAGTTCTTTTGGGCCCGGAAAGAAAAAGTCATATCCTGAGCGAAAAAGAAAAAGAGATAAGTGCTTACCACGAAGCCGGTCACGCCTTGGTTTCTTCTCTTCTTTCCGAAACACAAGAAGTCCGGAAAGTTTCCATAATATCAAGAGGTCAAGCGGCCGGATATACCTTGAAAATGCCGATGGAAGAAAAAAGAATTAAAAACAAGAAAGAATTCATGGCCGAAATATCGGTTCTCTTGGGAGGATACACCGCAGAGCAGATAATATACGACGAAACGACCACCGGAGCGGCCAACGATCTGGAAAAAGCTTCCAAGTACGCCAGAAAACTGGTTAAGAAATACGGAATGTCTTCTTTGGGGCCGATCGCCTACGGAGGAGAAAGAGAGCATGTTTTCTTAGGTGAAGAAATATCGGAAGAAAAGAACTATTCGGAAGAAGTAGCGGCGAAAATAGATAAGGAGATATCGAAAATAATAAAAGATGCCGAAAAAAAGGCAAAGAAGATATTAAAGAAAAACGAAGAAAAGTTAAAGGAACTGGCCGAAGTCTTAATAGAAAAAGAAACCATAGAGAAAGAAGAGTTCGAAAAAATAATGGGCGCATAGCTCAACGGTCAGAGCACTGTTCTTATAAAGCAGAGGTTCCAGGTTCAATTCCTGGTGCGCCCACATCAGTTGACAATTGCCGTGTAAGTTTAAGACAAGCGGGTGGCTAGCTCAAAGGCAGAGCGCCTCCTTGACGTGGAGGAGGTTAGAGGTTCGAGTCCTCTGTCACCCACAATATTATGAAGTTGTATGAAAGTGATAAATTATTGGTCATAGACAAACCGACCGGAATAGTCGTAAGCGAACTGGCGGAAGAGCTAAAAAACGACGTTTTGCAATTAAAAGATCTTCCCCGATACGGACTGGCGCACAGATTGGACAAAGACACTTCGGGAATTCTTCTTTTCGGAAAAGATGAAAAAATATTAAAAATCCTGAAGGAAAAATTCAAGAAGAGAAAAGTAAAAAAGAAATACGTCTGTCTGGCCTGGAGACCAATGAAAGAAAAAAAGGGTAAAATAGTGACCTCGATGAGAAGAGGCGGGGACAGAAGAAAGCATCAGTCCTACGACCCCGAAGAAAAGGGAAGAAAAGCGGTTAGTTTTTACGAAGTACTTGAAAATTTCAGAAATTATAGTTTAATAGAGGTGTCCCCCATAACGGGGAGAAGACATCAAATAAGAAGTCAGCTCGCTTATTTGGGTCATCCGTTGGTGGGAGACAAACTTTACGGATTCAAGGATCAAAAGGATCCCGTAAAAATGGACAGACACTTCTTACACAACAAGTTTTTGGAGGTGAAGGTGGAAGGAAAAAGAAAAAGGTTCATATCCGAGCTACCTGACGATTTGCAAGAAATAATCAACAAGTTAAGATGTCAAAAAAATTAGAAAAATTTAAAAATAGCCAGAAAAAAGAACTTCCGGAGATAAATACGGGAGACAGGGTGAGAATTCATCAAAAAATAAAAGTTGAAAACAATGAAAGAGTTCAAATTTCGGAAGGTTTAGTTATAGCCAGAAAACACGGAAACGAAAACACCGCGACGATAACTATAAGGGAAGTCGTCGACAAGGTGGGTGTGGAAAAGATTTTTCCGCTTCACTCTCCGACCATTGAAAAGATAGAAGTCATAAAAAAAGGAGAGGCAAGAAAATCAAAGCTTTATTACCTTAGAGACAAGTCGAGGAAAGAAATCAGACAGAAAACAAAACAAAAATAAAAGTAATTTGTGGAATTGCCCCTGAAAAAACATTGGCAATCTTTGATAAGATGTTTTATAATGGAGAGGTGCCTCATTTAAGCAGGAAGTTTCAAAAAGCACAAAAAATATTTAAAATCAATAAGAAAAACAAGGAAAAATAAGCTCGGGTGGCGGAATGGCATACGCGGCAGGTTGAGGGCCTGTGGTCATTAATTGACCGTGTGGGTTCGAATCCCACCCCGAGCACCAATAATGGGCGGTTAGCTCAGCGGCAGAGCATCTCGCTTACATCGAGAGGGTCGTGGGTTCGAATCCTACACCGCCCACCTTTTTCCTGTTTTATAATGATTTAAGCTAAGCCGTGGTAGCTCAGGGGTAGAGCACAAATCTGAAAAATTTGGGGTCGCCAGTTCGAATCTGGCCCACGGCACAAATTTTAAATTAAAATTTTAAATTAACCCTTAATCTATAACCATTAATCTTCAATCGAAACCCACTCGGAAACGGCCGTTGATCATTAACAAAACCTTCTTCAGGGGGTTTTTTAATATGGCGGTTTTTCAAAGAGATTCTTCGCCCTACGGCCTCAGAATGACAGGGTTGATTATGAGATTCCCGATCGGGGTCGGGAATGACAAAGAGGGAACATTCGTCATTCCCGCGACATTTTACTTCGTCATTCCCGCGAAAGCGGGAATCTCTTTGTATTGCCGATTTTATGGGGTCCCCGGTCAAGCCGGGAATGACGAGACTGTTTATGGGATCCCCGATAGGGGGCGGGGACTTGTGTAAGGTTAAACCTTGCACAAACTTGCACAAATAAAAATAATTATTATTTGGAAAAAGAAGTCCAATCTTTTCCGGTTAACACCTGTTACCCTTAAATTTTAACCATACGGCAGGTTGACATTTGGCGGTTAACAATTAAACTATATTAATAGTCAAAAATGCGGGAGTAGTTCAGCGGAAGAACGTCTGCTTGCCATGCAGAAGGTCGTGGGTTCGAATCCCATCTCCCGCTCACTTGACATACTTTTAGTTTATGTTATTGTAAAGCTGTTCGAAAGGTTGAAAGTAGTCATAACTGTGCTACAATCCTAAAAGATGTATACGAACCACAATTTAAGAAGGACCGTTTTGACTTTAATTGTTGCCTCGATAGCTTCGATTTCGATATTCATCATAGGCTTCATAATAGAAGCCGAAGGTTTGGATGAAGTCAAACCCCCTTTTGAAGTAAAAAGGGAAGTTGCGGCTGCCGGAGACGGCTTTAAAATATCTGCAGAAGGAATAATTTCCTCAAACTCCTCTCCCAGCTACCACCAGCCCCAAGTAACCGGAAAAGATAATCCTTACGGAAAAAGAGTTAAAGAAAGATTAACCGTAGAACTTACCGGATACTCCAGCACTGTCGATCAAACCAATTCTCAGCCCTTTATAACCGCTTCGGGACACAGGGTGAGAAACGGAATAGTTGCCGCCAACTTTCTCAATTTCGGAACCGAAATAAGAATACCGGAGCACTTCGGAGACGAAGTTTTCGTAGTAAAGGACAGAATGAATATTCGATACAGCAATCCTAAAAACGGCTCATACGACGGTTATGTCGACATCTGGTTTCCGGACAGACAAAGCGCAAACAACTTCGGTAGGGTAAGAGGTGAAATAGAAATATTGGAATAATTTTATAAAACTGACAATCAAAAAACCCGGTTCAAGCCGGGTTTTTTAAATTGCCATTTCAAGCTTTTAAAAACTAGTCGGTAATTATTGATGTGCCGCGGGTGGGAATCGAACCCACACGGAGTAAAACCCCAGCGGATTTTAAGTCCGCCCCGTATACCAAGTTCCGGCACCGCGGCATCTATATCTTTTCTGTTACACTGTTAATCGTTAACGTTAAATGAACTAATTTTTACGCCCCTGGGGCGTAAAAATAGGGGTGACGGAAAAAGAAATATGAGGCCTGGGCGGGATTCGAACCCGCGCATGACGGTTTTGCAAACCGTTGCCTTGCCACTTGGCTACCAGGCCTAAGACTTCGATTCGAGTCTCAATGCCCTAAAGTTCGGGAGTTATCTTCTTTTCTTTGTAAGTTGCCAGAATATCTCCCTTTTCTACTTTAATGTCTCCTTCATAAAGCATTCCGAACTCTTCTCGTTCCGGTATTTTTTCAACGTCCTTTTCCTCTTTTTTCAAGTTAATCAATTTTCCCTCACCTACGGTTTCTTTATCTCTGATAACTTTGAGCGAAGCCCCTTTTTCCACATCTCCTCCCAAAGCTTTTCCTCCCACTATTTGTCTCCTTTTGTCGGTTTTAAAAATAGCCAAAACTTTCACTTTTCCCATTTCTTCAATAACCGTCTCCGTTTCCAAAAGCTTTTCCATCTGATCTCTCACTCCCTCCACCAAATTATATATGACATCGTACTTCAGGATATCAATATTGTTTTGCATGGCCAAATTTTTGGCTACCTTATCCGTTTCTACCCTGTAGGCTATAATTTTGCAGTTACACGTCTTGGCCAGCTCAACATCGCTTTCTCCCACCTTTCCTATTCCCGCATCCAACACGTTAACTCCCACCTTTTCCCGGGGCAATTTTTCAAGTGTGTTCTTGATCGCTTCCAAAGATCCCAATACGTCGGTTTTTATTATCAAATCGAGGGCCTCTCCTTCGGGGTTAAACTTTTCGCTGAAATCAACCGTTCCTCCTTCGGATACTCTCGCCTGTT
The DNA here is from genome assembly GCA_003554915.1 of Candidatus Nealsoniibacteriota bacterium. GTDB lineage: Bacteria > Patescibacteriota > Minisyncoccia > Minisyncoccales > PWPS01 > PWPS01. The sequence goes on along the minus strand of PWHM01000040.1, from coordinate 9,831 downwards.
TGGCTTCTTTTTTGGTTTCAAAAACCTTGAATTCTTCTCCCACGTGCGGGTTCATTTTCAAACCGGAAGTTCTGGCGGGGGTAGACGGGGTCGCTTTTTCTATTTTTTCTTTTTTAAAGTTTTTCATCTTCCGAACAGTTCCGTAACAACAATCGGTTCCTATTATATCTCCCTTCTCCAGAGTTCCTTCCTTGACCAGCAAAGTGGCGCTAACTCCTTTTTTCGCATCAACATGAGTTTCAACTACCACTCCGCTCGCTTTTTCATCATAATCAACTTTTAAGTCCTCCATTTCCGCCAAAAGAAGTATTATTTCCAGAAGCTCATCGAGGCCCGTCTTCTTTTTTGCCGAAACTTCTACGCAAGGAATGTCTCCTCCGTAATCTTCAAGAAGAACGTCTTCGAGAGAAAGCTCTTTTTTCACTTTTTCCTTCCGGGTATCTCTTTTATCCATCTTATTCAAAGCGACCACAAAGGGAATTTCAGCGTCCTTCAAATGCTTTATGGCTTCCTTGGTTTGTTTTTTAACTCCCTCGTCGGCGGCAACCACCAAAACACCGACGTCGGCAACATCGGCTCCTCTGGATCTCATCGCCGAAAAAGCTTCGTGTCCGGGAGTGTCTATAAAAGTTATTTTGTTTCCCTCGTGAGAAACCATATAAGCTCCCATGTGTTGAGTGATTCCGCCCGACTCTTTGTCTGTTATTTTCAAGTCCTTAATTGCCTCCAAAAGTGAGCTTTTTCCATGATCGACATGGCCTAAAACGGCAATTACGGGTGGTCTTTTTTCTTTTTTTTGATCAGTCATAAGTTTTAAAAAATTAAATCTTTATGCGGTGGGAGTGGGATTCGAAATAAACACCTGTTTTTCCCCGACCCCCTAAACCAGGATTCCGCCAATTATTACCAATTGAGCGATAAGAAACAATTCGCATATTCTAGGCGCGAGGAGCGAAATTTATTGTTAAATAAATGAGCAACGAGTAACGACGAAGATGGAATTGTTTCTTGTCGCCCAAAGGGAAGTTCCAAAACAACCGTCTTCTTCGTTGTTTTGTCACTCACGATGCTGTCACATCGCTCACTCCTTACGCCTTGAATACGATTGTTTAAGAACTTCTCAATTCGGTAAGAATTGGTGAAATACTGGTTAATCTAAAAAACCACGTTTTTTAGTATTTTTTAATACGGGGAAAAACGGTTCGAATCCATCTCGTTCAATAATCTAATCAATCTAGACGATTAAACTAAAACAAACTGCTGACTCTTACTGCGGTGGGAGTGGGATTCGAACCCACGAATCCGTGAGGATTAACGGTTTTCGAAACCGCCGCCTTAAGCCACTCGGCCATCCCACCCGCTCAGTTAAAAAACAGGTGGACCCGGAGAGAATCGAACTCTCGACCTCATGCGTGCCACGCATGCGCTCTGGCCGCTGAGCTACGGGCCCAAACAGATTATATTATAACTTAAAAGTCGGCTTTATTCAACCTGAACATATCCGGCACTTTTATTCTTCTGCGGTTTTTGGAAATAAACTCAAACTCTATAATTTCACCTTCGTCGGGAAAATTAGTAAGTCTTCCCGGCCACTCGACTAAAACTATATTTTCAGGACCCTGCACAACGGATTCAAAATCAATTTCACTCAAATTGCTCTTTGTTGCAATTCTGTAACAATCCACATGATAAAAAAACTTGAATCGCCCCTCAATCTCATACTTTTTCATTATTACGAAGGTAGGGCTGGTAATTTCTTTTAAACCGAATTCTTCGGCAAATCCTCTGACGAAAGTCGTTTTTCCGGAACCCAGCTCTCCTTTCAAACCGATTTTAGTCGGTCGGCCTTCTTTTTTTATCGCTTCGGCAATCTTTTTGCCCGCTTTTTCGGTTTCCTTTTTGCTTTCGGTTTTTATTTTCATAAATTGACTTAAGCCAACTTTTAGGTTAAAGTTTAACATAGTAATAATAATATTACCATGAATAAAAAAAGAGAAAAAATAACCGACGAAATAACCATATCGGAATCTTTGGCTCGAGAAGTAAAAAGAAGTGTAAGTAATGTTCCCGATTTTAAAGAAGAAGTAAAAAAGACCTTGGGGAAAGACATATCCAAACTGTTCAACTTAGTAATGGCCGGAGGCGTAGTTATGAAAAGTTCGGACGTCCATATCGAACCTTCCGAAGAAAAAGCTAAGATAAGAATAAGAATAGACGGAGTTTTGCAAGACGTAATCGATATAGAAAGAGACGTTTACGACAGTTTAGCTTCCAGAATAAAGCTTCTTTCGGGCGTTAAGCTGAATATTGAAAACAAACCTCAAGACGGAAGATTCACCATACTCTATCCGAGTAAAGAAGAAAAAAGGGCGATAGAGATAAGAATGTCCGCCCTTCCCTCCGAGCACGGAGAAACTTTCGTGATGAGAATTCTGGATCCGAGCAAACTGATAACCGTTGAAAAGCTGGGCCTTCGGGACGAATTACTTGAAATTTTCAAAAAAGAAATAAAAAAGCCGAACGGAATGATAATCGTAACCGGTCCCACGGGATCGGGTAAAACCACTTCTCTTTATGCGTTTTTAAAAGATGTTCGTAATCCGGGAATAAAAATAATAACCATAGAGGACCCGATTGAATACCATTTGGACGGAATATCACAAACCGAAGTAAGTCCCGACAAGGGTTATGACTTCGCCAACGGCCTCAGAGCCATAGTTCGTCAGGACCCGGACGTAATCCTGGTTGGTGAGGTAAGGGACCTGGAAACCGCCTCCATTGGCCTGCAGGCCGCTCTAACGGGGCATACGGTCTTTACCACCATGCATACGAACGACGCAGCGGGAGCCATACCGAGAATGCAAGCTCTGGGTGAAGAACCGGCCAACATAGCTCCGGCACTGAATATCATAATAGCTCAGAGATTGGTCAGAAAATTATGCGACAGGTGCAAAATAAAAACCAAAATAAAAGACGTCGACGAAGATCTTTTCAAAACCCTAAAAGAATCTCTGGAAGAAGTCGAAGTGGATATCGACTATACGGAAGAGACCGAAATTTACAAAGCCAAGGGTTGTAAAGAGTGCCATTTTACCGGCTATAAAGGAAGATCGGGAATTTTCGAGGCCTTGATCGTTGATGAGGAGATAGAAAATTTAATATTTTCGAACCCCTCCACGGCGGAAATTAGAAAAAAAGCCATAGAAAAAGGAATGGTTACCTTAAAGCAATCCGGGCTGATTAAAATAATAAAAGGAACAACAACGATAGAAGAAGTTGACCGCGTAACCGGATTATGACCGAAAAAAATACTGAAACCAAAAAAACGACTCCTGAACAAGTTGAGGAAGACAGGGCTCTGGATTTGGCCTTGCGACCAAAAGGGTGGGATGAGTACATCGGACAAAAAAAAGCAAAGCAAAACGTGCAGATAATGATAAAAGCGGCTGAAAAGCGAGGAGAATCCTGTCCGGACCACATGCTTTTTCACGGAAATTCCGGTTTGGGTAAAACGACTTTGGCTTACCTTATCGCCAAGGAGATGAACGCCGGAATCAGAATCACTTCCGGTCCGGCCATTAAAAAATCGGGGGAATTGGCGGCAATTCTCACCAATTTGTCGGAAGGAGACGTTCTCTTCATCGACGAGATTCACAGACTGAACAAGGTTTGTGAAGAAATGGCCTACCCGGTTTTGGAAGAATTCAATTTAAACTTGATGGTCGGAAACGGGCCGATGGCCAGAACCGTGGATTTGAATATTCCCCGCTTTACTCTAATAGGAGCGACGACTCAATTGGCTCTTCTTTCCGGACCCCTGAGAAACAGATTCGGCGCAACTTTCAGATTAAAGCCCTACAGCAAAGAGGAGATAGAAAAAATAATCCGGAGATCGGCTGAAATTTTAGGTGTAAAAATAGACGAAGAGTCAATAAAAGATATCGCCGAAAGATCCAGGTTCACTCCCCGGGTAGCGAACAGACTCTTGAAAAGAGTCAGGGATTTCGCGGAAGTCGAGGGAGACGGAACGATAAACCCCAAAATTACAAAGAAAACTTTCGATAGCCTTAATATAGACGAAAAAGGGTTGGAGTCGGGTGATATAAACATACTGACCACGATAATGGAAAAATTCGACGGAGGGCCGGCGGGCATAAAGGCGATAGCGGCGGCGGCGAACGAAAACAAAGATACCATATTGGAGATATACGAACCTTACTTGGTTCAAATAGGTTTTATAAAAAGGACTTCCAGAGGAAGAATCGCCACGGAAAAAGCTTATAACCATCTTGAAAAATAATTATGGCCGGGCACAGTCATTGGAGCAACATAAAAAGAGAAAAAGAGAAAAAAGACAAAAAGAGAGCTAAAAAGTTCTCCCGCATTTCCAAAATGATAATGACGGCGGTCAGGGAAACCGGAGAAAAGGATCCGGAAATGAACTCTGAATTGAAAGCGGCTATCGAAAAGGCCAAAGAAGCGGATATGCCGAAAGAGAACATCAAAAAAGCGATCAAAAAGGGAGCGGGGGAAGGTCAGGAGGGTAAATTGGAAGATTTTACCTTGGAGGTCTACGGACCGGAAGGATTAGCCGTAATATTAAAAGGATCATCGGACAATAAAAATCGAACCGTAACCGAAATTAATCAAATATTGAAAAGAAGAGGAGGAAAATTGGCTAAGCCCGGATCGGTAGCTTGGCTTTTTAATAGGAAAGGAGTGATCGAAATTGAAAAATCGGAAGAAAACGAACTTTCAGCAATAGAGGCCGGCGTAGAAGATATAGAGTATAAAGACGATTCCATGTTGGTTTACACTTCCCCGGAAGGCTTTACGAAGATTAAAAAAGATTTGAAAGATAAGGGTTTGGAAATAATTTCTTCCGACTTGGGATACAAGCCAAAAACGGAAATTAAGTTAGAAAAACAATATGAAGGTTTTCTGGAAAAATTGGAAGAGCACGAAGAAGTGGAAAATATTTACTATACAACAAAATGATAATATTGGGAATAGATCCGGGAACGGCCACTTCGGGCTATGGAATAATAGAAAAGAAAAGTTCTTTGGTTTGTTTGGAATACGGATTGATAAAAACGGAAAAAACTCTATCGGATGCGAAACGTTTAAAAAAAATAGATGAAGAGTTGGAAAAAATATTTAAATCACACTCTCCGGACGTTTTGGCGGTAGAAAAAATATATTTCAGTAAAAACGTAAAGACGGCGATGACCGTAAGTCAAGTCAAGGGAATAGTGATGCTGAAAGCGGCTAAAAATGAAATTCCGGTTTATGAATTTACACCTTCTCAAATAAAAGCGACCGTAGCCGGACACGGAAAAGCAAAAAAAATGCAAGTTCAAAAAATGATAAAGGCGGAGCTCAATCTAAAAGAAAGACCACGTCCTAACGACGTGGCTGACGCTTTGGGAGCCGCTATCTGTGGAGCTCAAAAAATAAAGCGGGATTCGATCACTTCTTCAGAATCTTAGCGAACCTCTTCTTGCCTATCTTGATTATCATTCCCTCCTTAATCCGGATTTCGTCTTTCCAGCTTTTAATTTTTTTGTCTTCGATTTTCACCGCTCCTTGCTTAATTAATCTCTTCGCCTGACTTTTGGAATTAACCAGACCGGTGGCGAAAACCAAATCCAAAGCGCCCACTTTTTCTTTTTTAATCTTTATTTCGGGAATGTCTTGAGGGACACCCCCTTCTTCAAAAACCTTTTCGAACTCCTCTTTAGCTCTTCCTGCCTTCTTTTTCCCGTGATAAAGCTTTACTATTTCTTCAGCCAACTCTTTTTTCAAGAGCTTAGGATTTTTCTTTTTCATCTCTTTTTTAACTCTTTTCAATTCTTCTTCGGAGTAAAAAGCACAAAGTTTGAAATAATCTAATATCAATTCGTCGTTTAGGGACATTATTTTTCCGTACATGTCTTCGGGATCATCAACTATGGTAACTACATTACCCCAGCTGGTGGACATCTTTCTGCCATCCAGACCGTAGAGCATTTGAAAAGTCATTATCTGTTGAGGTTCCCGGTTGAATAATTTTTGTATCTTCCTTCCGGTTTTTAAATTGAATAACTGATCAAAGCCACCTATCTCCACGTCAGCTTCCACCGCTACCGAGTCATATCCTTGAAGCAATGGATAGAGAAGCTCATGAATTCCTATCGGTTTGTCTTCTTCCCATCTTTCTTTAAAGTTTCTTCTTCTGATTAACTGTTGAGCCGTAAAATCCATCGCTATTGAAATTATCTCTTTGATTTTCATTTCGTCGAGCCACTCACTGTTGTGTCTGAGTTCGACCTTGTCCATATCGATTATCTTACCTATTTGATCAACATATCCTTCCATGTTTTTTTCTATTTCCTTTTCGGTAAGAGGGGTACGCATAGCTTGTTTGTCGGAGGCATCTCCAATTTGTGCGGTAAAATCTCCAATAATTAAAACTACTTGATGACCCAACTCTTGGAAGTTTCTCAACTTCCAAAACTGAGAAGCTCGTCCCAGATGAATTTTCGGACCCGTAGGATCAACACCCAATTTCACTCTCAATTTTTCTCCGGATTCCAATTTTTTCTTAAGCTCTTTTTCACTTATTACGTCTTCAACTCCTCTGGTTAGCAAATCTTTTATTTTTTCTTTTTTATTCATAATCAAAAAACATTTCCTTAGTTGAATTTATTTTAGCATATTTAACTTTATTTTTAAATTGATTGTACTTAAAAAAAATGTTATAGTATTTTAGGCGAAATGAAAAATTTATTTAAAAAAACAAAAAGCTTTTTATCAACACTGTTTTACGTGGTGGTAACTTTGTTTTTCTTAGGAATTTTTGTCGGGTCGCTTAGTTTTATATATTTTGCCAGAGACCTGCCCCGTCCGGAGGAGTTCGTAAGTAGAACCGTAAGTCGGCCGACCAGGATATATGATCGAACCGGAGAGCATCTCTTATATACTATGCATGGAGAAGAAAGACGAGAGCTTACAAACATAGAAAATATCCCCGACCACCTCATTTATGCTCTCTTGGCTGCGGAAGACTCCAATTATTACGACCACTTCGGAATCGATATGGAAGGAATAGGCCGTTCAATACTTGTCAACTTGAGAGAAAGAAATCTTTCCGCCGGCGGATCCACTATTTCCCAGCAATTGGTAAGATCGGCTCTACTGACCCATGAGAAAACCTTTATGAGAAAAGTCAGAGAAATGATTTTAACGATTGAATTGGAAAGAAGGCACGGAAAAGATGAAATATTGGAATTTTATTTCAACCAGATTCCTTTCGGCCACAACGTATACGGAATAGAAACCGCTGCTCAGTCGTTTTTCGGAAAATCGGTTTCCGATTTAACCGTTTCCGAATCGGCTATCTTGGTAGCGATGATTAAATCCCCTTCCGCCCTTTCTCCTTACGGGGACAATCTCAACGCATTGATAGGTAGGAGAGATTACGTAATAAGAAGGATGAATCAGCTCGGAAGTCTTTCTGACGAACAGATGGAAGAAGCTTTGAAAGAAGAACCGGAATTTTCCAGATTTAGAAATTATTTAAGGGCGCCTCATTTCGTTCTGCAAGTAAAACAACAACTCGAAGAAACTTACGGAAGTGAGTTTTTAAATCAAAGAGGATTAAAAATATACACGACCTTGGACTACGAATTTCAAAGAAAGGCGGAAAACATAGCCGATCTGGTCGCAGAGCAAAACAGGAGTCGCTTTAATGCCAACAATATGGCGATAGTGATAGTCGATCCGAATACCGGAGAAATTTTATCCATGGTCGGATCAGCTGATTATTATGGGGAAAAATATCCGGACGATTGTGTTCCGGGTAAGGATTGTCTTTTTGATCCTTACACCAATGTAACTCTTCGCGGCAGACAGCCCGGATCAGCCTTTAAGCCGATTGTTTACGCCGAAGCCTTCAAAAACGGATACAGTGGTAATACGGTAGTTATCGACGAAAGAACCAACTTCGGAACTACGGCCAACCCTTATATACCCAGAAACTACGACGGTAAATTCAGAGGGACGGTAACACTAAGAGAGTCCTTGGCACAATCTTTAAATGTTCCTTCAGTTAAAGTGCTGGACGAAATGGCCGGACTTCCTCAAAGTATCAACTTTGCAGAAAGACTCGGAATAACAACTTTTACCGAAAACCCTTACCATTACGGGCTGTCTCTCGTATTGGGTGGAGGAGAAATAAAGCTTTTGGAACTTACTTCCGCCTACGGAGTATTCGCCACCGGAGGGCTTAGAAATCCTCCCGCTTCCATTTTAAAAATAGAAGACTCAACGGGAAATGTATTGACCGAAAAAAAATCAACACCTCGCCGTGTTTTGGAGACTTCCGTTGCCAGGGAAATAACGGATATATTAAGTGATAATGAGGCCAGATCTCCGATGTTCGGCAGTAATTCATTACTTCACTTTGAAGATCATAACGTAGCCGTAAAAACCGGGTCAACTCAAAATTTCCGGGACGGCTGGGCCGTAGGTTATACTTCAAATATAGTAGTCGGAGTTTGGGCCGGAAATAATAATAACGAGTCGATGAGAAATGCTCCCGGGCTTTCAGTGGCCGGGCCGGCTTGGAGAGTACTTATAAACGAATCAATTAAAAATTAATCGTTTTTAATGGGCATTACCACGTAAAGAAAATCATCATTTCCGACGGGGGTAATTTTTCCCGGACTCGACTTACCGCTTACGGATAAAACAACTTCTGAAGATCTTATTTCTGAAAGTCCGTCTTTTAAAAATCGATGATTGAAAGATATTTTAACATCTTCTCCTTCCACTTTTCCTTTAATCTCCGTTTCATAATCCCCTAAATCATTATCCTTGCTGAATATCTTCATTTCATCGGCATCATCACTGATCTCCAAAGTAACTTCGTTAACCTTTCCGCTGAACAAACTGGCGGCTTTTATTTTATTTAAAAACTCTTCTTTTTGAAGTAAAATTTGAGTGTTTGTCTTTTCCGGAATAATAGCTTCGTAATCGGGATATTCCCCTTCTATCAGTTTGGAAGTGAGTTGTATTTTAGGATGATCGGTCTCTTCCATTTCTGACTCAAAAAGAACTTGGTTAGAATCAAATCTTATCTTTATTTCACTTTCATTTTCAAATATATTCAAAAGCTCTTTAGCCGCTTTTTGAGGTAAAATAAAGGAAAATTCTTTTTTAATTTTTTCTTCCAGAAATATAATTTTTTCCGCAAGTCTGTAACTGTCCGTAGCCGCTAATTTTAAAGTTTTTCCTTCAAACTGAAAAAATACTCCCGATATTTCCGGTTTTACTTTAGTGTTGGAGGGGATATCCACGACTTGTTTTAATCCTTCGAAAAATTTAGTGGTTTTAATTTTTATCTCCTTATCTTCTTTCACTTGAGGAATAATCGGAAAATCTTCCGCATCCAATCCTTTTATTTTTGTTTTATAATCCTCACACTTAATTGAAATATCATTTCCTTTTCCGGAAATATCCACTTTTTCCTCTTTAGGTAAAAGATTAACGAAGCTGGAAAAGATATCCAAAGGAATAGTGGTTTTACCCTCTTTTTCAACCTTGGTTAAGGACCACCATTTTACTCCCACTTCCAAATCGGTAGCCGAGAGACATAAAAAGTTTTCCTCGGTTTCCATATGAATATTTTTTAAAATAGGTAAAGAAACCGATTTGGTTGCTATTCTATTGGCGATTAACACTCCTTCTTTTAAATTGTCTTGGAGGATTTTGAGTTTCATAGTTTTAGTTTTTATTTTTTAATTCCTTTATTGTTTTTATTAGTGGTTGGGAAAACTTTTATTTTAAGTT